>CAZVUF010000046.1:0-13889 GCA_964629355.1 uncultured Pirellulales bacterium
AAATGGTCTTGATCAGCACGATGGGTGCCACCACATTTATCGTATTTGCAATGCCCAATACAGTCTCGGCAAAAACAAGAAATGTCATCGGTGGCCATCTGGTAGGCTTAGCCTGTGGAGCTATATTCTACTTTGCTGCTCTGCCCTATTTCCTCGGGTATCCTCTGGCAGTCGGAATTGCTATTTTCTTTATGGTAGCTCTGGATGTCGAACATCCCCCAGCCGCAGGCACAGCTTTAGCTGTGGTAATAAATGAGGTTTCTTGCGACGCCTTCGTTACTGTAATGGTAAGCGCTTTAGTACTATCTCAATGCCGATACTATATGAGACATTATTTAAAGAATTTGGTGTAGTTCACTCTGCTCTACTTCAATCCCGGTCCTAAATTGCAGAATCTGCTCTCAAACGTAACAATCAAGAAGTCGTCCGCCTGGACGCGTGTGGTTAGATGCTTTCAGTTTACCTGATGTAAACTTATATATAGCTGAATTAATATCGTGCTTTTCTACAATGTTCCGAGAGGATATATCATCTGTTCTTCGATATTTATTTTTTGTTGGGTCGTTTCTAAACCTGCGTTCAACAAACGGTGCTGACTTTACAACTTTACTTGAAACACTCTTCATTTCACTTTTCTTTATTGAAAGTTTGCTGAATTACGGCTATTAATTTTGTTTTGATATATCTGTACTTTCTAAGGATATGACATCCGCACCCAGTCCACCCAACCACAATCGCTATTGATACTTATGCTGCTATCCTTAACGTATCTCCATACTAAGGTGTGCGAACCAGAAGGAATTGCATGGCTCACCTGCTGCCAACTTGAGCTCGCCGAACCACTGGTACTGTTTTGGCGAGAGCCGTCTACATAAAACTCCAGAAAATCATAACTAGGTTCCGATGATACCCTCCAATAAAATCTCAACGTACCAGGACCAGTCACAGTTGTCTGCATCCAGGATTCCTGATCATGAAAGATACGCCCGCTTTGCGCTGCATCTCCGCCATTGTAGAATATCGAAGTCTGGCTGAACCAGTCTGCATTACCTCCTGTAATTACAGTCAAAGTCGTATCCAGCGCATCGGATAGAGACGCGGAAGGAGAAGGTGGTGGCGGGGTCGGAGGTTCACCGCCAGCTACCCACTCTACCTTATCCACCCAGCCACAGTCGTTACCGGCGCTCATGCTGCTATCCTTAATGTATCGCCATACTAAAGTGTGTGGACCGGAAGTAATTGCGTAGCTCTTCTGCTGCCAATCCGTCGTACCGCTGATATAGTGTTGACGAGAGCCGTCTATGTAAAACTCCAGAAAATCATAATTGCCTTCTGATGATACCTTCCAGTAAAAGCTTAACGCACCAGGACCTGTCACGGTTGCCTGCATCCAGGATTCCTGATTATTGGAGATATGCCCGCTCTGTGCTGCATCTCCATCATTATAGAATGTCGAGATTTGGTTAAACCATTCTGCATCGCCTCCAGTAACCAAATCCAGAGTCGTTTCCAATGCATCGGATAGAGAGTTAGAAGGAGGTGGCGGCGGCGGAGGTGGAGGTTCACTCGCTACCCACTCTACCTTGTCCACCCAGCCACAGTCGCCACCATAGCTAACGCTGCCATCCTTGACGTATCGCCATACTAAAGTGTGTGGACCGGAAGAGATATTGTAGCTTTTCTGCTGCCAGTTCTGGCCCACCGAACCACTGATACGATTCTGACGAGAGCCGTCTATATAAAACTCCAGAAAATCAAAATTGAATTCAGATATTATATACCAATAAAAGCTCAGCGTACCAGGACCGGTCACAGTTGTTTGCATCCAGGATTCCTGATTATCGAAGATACGCCCACTCTGCGCTGCATCTTGATCGTAGAGGAATGTCGAGGACTGGCTGAACCAGTCTGCATTGCCTCCTGTAGTGAAATCCAAAGTAGTGTCCAATGCCTCGGATAATAATTCAAGAGGGGGGGGTGGAACCGGAGGTTCATCTCCGGGTGTCCACTCTACCTTGTCCACCCAGCCACAGTCGCTACTGGAGCTCATGCTGCCATCCTTAACGTATCGCCATACCAAGGTGTGCGAGCCGGAAGTAATTACGTAGCTCTTCTGCTGCCAGTCCACCGAACCGCTGATATAGTTATGACGATAGCCGTTTATGTAAAATTCCAGAAAATCATAATTATCCTCTGATGATACCTTCCAATAAAATCTCAACGTGCCAGGACCGGTAACGGTTGCCTGCATCCAGGATTCCTGATCATTGGAGATATGCCCGCTCTGTGCTGCATCTTGATCATAGTAGAATGTTTCGGTCTGGTTGAACCAGTCTGCATTGCCTCCAGTAACTATGTCCAAAGTCGTATCCAACGCGTCGAGTAAATCATCAGAAGGAGGCGGTGGCGGTGGAGTCGGAGGTTCACTCTCTACCCACTCTACCTTGTCCACCCAGCCGCAATCATTACCGGCACTTTCACTGCCATCCTTGATGTATCGCCATACCAAATTGTGTGGACCGGAAGGAATAGCATAGCTCATCTGCTGCCAGTCCGCGCCTACCGAACCACTGATACGATTCTGACGAGAGCTGTCTATGTAAAACTCCAGAGAATCAAAGTTAGCTTCCGATGATACATACCAATAAAAGCTCAGCGTGCCAGGACCGGTCACGTTTGTTTGCATCCATGAATTCTGATAATGGGAGATATGCCCGCTCTGTGCCGCGTCTTCATCGTAGTAGAACATCGCGGTCTGTTTGAACCAGTCTGCATTGCCTCCTGTAGCGAAATTCAAAGTCGTGTCCAATGCCTCGGATAAAACTTCAGGAGAAGGAGGTGGAGCCGGAGGTTCATCTCCAGGTGTCCATTCTATCTTATCTACCCAGCCACAATCACTACTGGAACTAACGCTGCCATCCTTAATATATCTCCATACTAAGATGTGTGAGCCGGAAGTAATTGCATAGCTCTTTTGCTGCCAGTCCACCGAACCGCTGATAAGGTTCTGACGATAGCCGTCTATGTAAAACTCCAGAAAATCATAATTATCCTCTGATGATACCTTCCAATAAAATCTCAACGTGCCAGGACCGGTCACAGTAGTTTGTATCCAGGATTCCTGATTATTGGAGATATGCCCGCTTTGTGCTGCATCTCCATCATAGTAGAATATTGAAGCCTGATCGTACCATTCTGCATCGCCGCCTGTGCCAAAAGTTAATGTGGTATCTAACGCTTCAGGTAACGAGCCGGAAGAAGGCGGTGGAGGTGGAGAAGATGGCTCCTCTTCTCCGGTAATTGCATGAACAGCCCCACCATAATCAATGCTTTCGGCTATTTTGGATAAATCAGATTTGTCGAGTTTCCAGACTTTTTGAGTGTTATATCCACCACAATAAACATAGCCAGAATCTTCGGCAAGAACCCGTACCTCGCCCCCATAATCAATGCTTTCCATTACTTTAGATAAATCAGATTTGTTAAGCTTCCAAACTTTTTGGTTTGTTTGTCCTCCACAGTAAACATAGTCAGAGTCTTCGCAAAGTGCACCAATTCCACCGCCATAATCAGTACTTTCAGCGATTTTAGATAAGTCGGATTTGTTGAGCTTCCAGACCTTTTTAGTGCCGTAGCCGCCAAAATATATGTAATTTTCATCTGCGGTTATAGCCCAAATTGTAGAGCCATACGCAGGACTCTCCGCCACGAAAGATAAGTCGGATTTATTGAGCTTCCAGATTTTTTTAGTAGTCCATCCACCACAATAGATGTAGCTATTGTCTTCGGCAAGAGCGTTAATAGCTCCCCCATAATCAGGACTCTCCGCCACGAGAGACAAGTCGGATTTGTTGAGCTTCCAGGCTTTTTGAGTGTCACCAGCACAATAAATGTAGTTATCGTCTTTGGCAAGAGCACGGATAATCCCGCCATAAGCAGGACTTTCATCGACTTTTAATAGATCAGATTTTTCAAGTTTCCAGACCTTTGGAGTATCGGTTTCTCCGCCACAATAGACGTAGTCATCATCTTCAACAAGAGCATGTAATAAGGCCCAGCCATAAAAAGGACTCTCACCTGCTTTAGACAGATCGGATTTGTCAAGTTTCCATACCGTTCCGGTATAAAGACCGGCACAATAGATATATTCAGTAGTCGATGGAAGCTCGCCACCTGGTGTCCATTCAACTTTGTCCACCCAGCCGCAGTCACTACCGGAACTGACACTATTATCTTTAGTATATCGCCATTCAAGGTTATGTGAGCCGGAAGAAATTGCGTAGCCCATCTGCTGCCAGTCAACTGAACCGCTGATAAGGTTCTGACGAGAGCCGTCTATGTAAAACTCCAAAAAATCATAATTGGCTTCCGATGATACCTTCCAGTAAAAGCTCAATGCACCAGGACCGGTCACAGTTGTCTCCATCCAGGATTCTTGATTATTGTTGATATCCCCGCTCTGCGCCGCGTCTCCATCATAGTAGGATGTTAAGGTCTGGTTGAACCAGTCTGCATCGCCACCGGTGCCAAAAATCAAAGTGGTGTCCAGCGCGTCAGAAATGGAAGCGTTACAAATGTTTGTAAAGAGGATAATAGCCACCACAAAGACAATCTTTGCATTTCTTATAATCGAAGTAATCATTCTTTTCATCCTTTCTTCCTATGTCCCCGAAGTCTGTATATGCCCCCTCAAAAGTGGGTCAACAGCGGTTGGCCATAGTTCTACCGCGATTGTTATGAAAATCCCTTCTCGATGTGCACAATGACGGTTTGCAGAATCTTTTTATTTAAATTATCCCTCTCCAGAAGGTGCTTTTACAGTTTGCACCCTCAAGTAATTATATCAAAAATTAATCATAATATCAAGGGATTTGTAACCCAAATTTACGTATTTTTTGTAAATTTTCAGGCTTTTCAGAACGTTAATGTCGTCCAAGCAGTCCATACACAAAACTTGACAATATACAGCTATGTCTTATAATAAAGGGGTAAAAGGTATTTTTTCCTAATCTTAGGGTAAAAAGTTCAGCTTAAGGGAAGCTAAATTATAAAATCAGCCGGCGGTAACGCGATTATTGTGTAACCTTCGGAATTAGCATGAGTTATGAGCCCTGAACAACCTATTGATACTTATAAAAAACTTGACCATGAGCCGAAGCTGCACCGGTTTTTCAGGGCTGCAATAAAAACCCATGCAAACGACCTGCATTTAAAGGTCGGCCAAGCCGCAAAATTACGCCTCTATGGGCAATTGAAAAATACTACTGGTGAAGCATTAACCCCAGAGCAAATGGAAGAGATGGTATTCGAGATACTTACCCCTAATCAGAAAGAATTTTTCCTGCAACACGGCACTCTTGATTTTGCTCACGAAATTGACGATGAGAATCGCTTCCGAATAAACATATTCCGCCAGCGTGGCGTGATTAGCCTTGCGGCAAGGCGAGTGAGCGCGTATGTGCCGTCCTTCAAAGAGCTGCATCTGCCGTCTGTGTTGGAAACAATAGCCGATACAAATCAGGGGCTAGTTTTGGTAGTTGGGCCGACCGGCTGCGGTAAAACCACCACAGTAGCATCAATGATAGATTATGTAAGCCGAAACCGCTCATGTCATATTATAACCATCGAAGACCCTATTGAATATCTCTTCAAGGACCAAAAAGCGATAGTGTCGCAGAGAGAAATTGGCCTTGATGTACCGGACTATGATGATGCTCTAAGATATCTTATGCGGCAAGACCCAGATGTTGTATTTATCGGTGAAATGCGGGATGCTAAGACAGTTGCAGCCGGCATGAGAGCTGCTGAAACGGGCCATTTAGTTTTTGGAACTTTGCACTCGGCAAACGCTTCACAGGCTGTTCACCGTCTTTTAGACCTGTTCCCGCAGATAGAACGAAACCTGATCAGACAGACCTTAGCTATAGCACTGCGGTCGATCGTCAGCCAGGTATTGCTGCCGAGTATAAAGGAAGGCATTGATAGAATACCTGCTGTAGAGGTGCTGCTGGCAAATCCGGCTGTTAGAAAACTAATTTCAGAAGAACGTGAAAGTGATCTACCAAGTGTTATACGAAGCTCGAAACAGGAGGGCATGCAGGATCTTACAGATAACCTTTGCGAGTTGGTTAAAGATGGTTCTATAGACCCCAAGGACGCGTATAAATATGCACCAAATAAAGATGAATTAAAGATGGCACTCAAGGGCATCAGAACTACAGCCGAAGGTATTCTTTGAGAAGGGTTTCCCGCAAAGCGGGGTCCCAATTGCTTAAATTTTGTAATGGAGCATCTTATGCCAGATTTAGCAGTAATTTACATCCAGTACGGCACCTATTTATCTATAGTCGAATTTGTTATTTTTTTGGTCTTTTTCTTTTTATGGCTGGTCCTGCTACGCTGGGTTTACTCTGATGCCATGGCGGTTGAAGCCAAGGCGGTCTTCTGGACCGGCCTTATTTTCGGCGCAGGCGTTGCAGTGACAATTGTCTGGCTGATTTTGCCTGCCAAATTCACTATTATTGCTATAGCGCTATACCCCGTAGCGGTCGGGGCAACATCTCTGGCTTATATCAGGGACCGAAACACTCGGGTTTTAAATGCCGACCGTGTTCTAACCTTGCAGCACATGAAAGGCTTACTATCCGGTAAAGATAAAAAATTGGTCAGCGGCGAGGGTTTTATTTTCATAACAGCGAACAACAACGAAGTTCCTGTGCCCCAACCTAAAACGGGAGAGTTTTTCGGCTATAGAGCAGTTTATGATATATTGACCGACGCTTTGTGGCGAAGGGCGAGCACCATTACTTTGATTCAGCAACCGGAAAATTACAAAGTCACTTATTACATTGATGGGGCACAAGTAGAACAGCCAGCTATGTCAAAAGATCAGGCGGAATATCTCATTCGCTTTCTAAAACAGCTTTCAGATTTGGACATCAATGAAAGGCGAAAACCACAGAAAGGAAAATTCAGAACCAGCAAAGACAAAAAAAATACCGAGTGGGAAGTGACCACAGCCGGCTCCACTGCGGGAGAGCAGTTGAAAATCAAGCATGTATTAAAGGAACACATGGAAAGACTGCTTGAGCTCGGTTTAACGCCGGACCAATACGAACGGCTAAATAAACTTCACCAGTTAAAGCAGGGCTTGTTCGTCATATCCGGCCCACCAAAGAGCGGCATAACAACCACACTTTATGCTCTGCTGCGCAATCATGATGCCTTCATCAACAGTATTAATACTCTTGAAAAACAGCCTGCCGCAGAGTTGCCAAATATAACTCAAAATGTCTTTTCCCTAAGTGACACCGGTACTACCACGTATGCTAAAAAGCTGCAGGCAGTCGTAAGGATGGGACCTGACATTGTTGGTGTTGCCGACTGCGAAGATGCCCAAACAGCCAGAGTTGCATGTGCAGCCGCCAAAGATGGAAAAATTGTGTACGTTGTAATCAAAGCGGACAGCGTGATACAGGCACTTGGTATATGGATAAAGTTGGTAGGTGACAGAAATCTCGTAGCCGAAACTCTTCTTGGCATAAGCAATCAAAGATTAATTAGAAAACTCTGCAACGAATGCAAACAAGCATACGCGCCGGACAAGGAGCTTCTGCGAAAATTCAATCTTCCAGCCGAGAAGGTCAAAGTGCTGTACCGCCCCGGTAAGGTCATTTATGATAAACGTGGAAAACCGCGAACCTGTGAAAGCTGCCAGGAGTCTGGGTTTGTCGGTATAACGGGTGTATTCGAGACCATTTTAATAAATGATGAGCTGAGAGAGAGTATACGGCACACGCAGTCGCTGTCAGATTTTAATACACAATTTCGACGTGCCAAGATGCTTTATCTGCAGGAACAAACGCTTAGAAAAGTTATTGGTGGAGTAACATCGGTGAATGAAATGATCAGAGTGCTTTCGGCATCCAAAGCCAAAAAAGCGAAAAAAGGATGATTGATAACAATCTATAGTTCGGGAATGATAATTAATAAACTATAATTCCTAAGAACCGGAGTAAAACTTATGATCAACTTAGTCATGCTGTTAGGTATAAGCTTAGTTATTTTGGGCTGTGCTGTCTATCTATATCAAAAAGGTACATTCGTTAAAGCATTTGCTATGGCGATAGCTGCTGTTTGTGCCAGCTCAATTGCGTTGGGCCTTTTCAACGTTTTAGCGAATACTCTGGTTAGCTTTAGCAGCAATAGTGATTTGCTCGTGAAGTGGGGGCCGCTACTTTGTTTTGTACTATTGTTTATTGTGGCATTCGCCATTCTGCAAACAATCATCAATCTGATAACTCGCCGACCCATTGATTTGGGATTTTTGCCTGAGCGTATCGGCCGAGCAGCCTGTGGCGCCTTCTTAGGCTTTACATTATCCCGTATGCTGTTTGCGGTTCTTATCATGTCTTCTTTGCCAGGACTGCAAACAAGCACTATGGGAAAATATCTTAGTTACGAAGGGGTCAATCCTCCGAAAAAGACCCAGCAGACAAAGCCTGCTAAGCCTTCTGACCAGCGTGAATCCAGCGCCACAAAAGAGTCAAGAAGCACCCCTGAAAGGAGAAAGCTCAGCGACACCAGCAAGTCGATTTTAGGCCCTGAGTTTGAATGATAGTCTTACACCCTTAGGAGAGCTAAAACGTGTGGTGTCAGTTAATTCAAACAGCCGAATCTTTCTAAGGTGACTTAGCTGTAAACAACTGACTTTTCCAGGTCCAGTTCCATTAAATGCTCAAGGTAAACATTCAACTCTTCTTCGGAAAACTGAGCAAGAAACTCCGGCCTGGCGCTTTTGTTGATTTCACAAATGTAGTCTATCAAATCCCTTTTACCCATATTAGACGTCCTTAATAGCCGCACCAACAAACTGACAGTAAAACGTTGATTTTATATTTAGCCCCGCAATTCACTCACCTTTGCGTAGCCGCTTCGGCGGAGCGAGGTTGCGGGATTTTGTTCCGCCTTTCACGCGGAGCTCGGCTTGAGAAATATCGTCAGACAGCGATTCTTTTCTTTAACCTTCCAGACAGTCAATTAAATAACGCCCCATAACATAAACCACTATATAGTGAAATCACCTCTATGATAAACCACAATATATAGCCCTCAGCAGGTAGGACGGTTTTTTTGCCTATCTAACTGTCCAATAAAATCGTTTGTAACGAGAGCAAATCTGGATTGAAAAAAATACAAATTTTTTTCTGATTATTTTTTGAACTCAACTTGCTCTGCCGCTGATGATCACAATCTTCAGTTGTTAAATCTATCCTGTAAAAAACGTTTCGATATTCGGTTTTTTGTAAACGAAATTCTGTTCAGAAGCTCTATAATTGCAGATGCGTGTATAACACACATCGGAGCTATGCATGGCTTTAGGTCTTAGAGGTCAAATTGTGCAAACAGAAGACTTTAGAATATTAGTTAATAAGTACGGTGCACAGGTGCTGAATATCGCAGTGCGGATTCTGGGTGATGCACAGAAAGCTCAGGACGTCCACCAGGAAGTATTTCTTGCAATATGGCAGCAATGGCATAAATACAACGGCCAGACAAACTGGGATGCTTATTTGTACCGAGTCACGATTCGAAAGGCAATCAGGCTTGTTAAGCGGCTGAGGAACGAACAGCATTTAGAACAACAGTGGGAATACTCTTTCAGCAGAGAGAATCCAGATGAACCTTTGAGAATTTCTGAGATGCAACAGAAGCTCGCCTCGTGTCTTGCAAGATTGCCAAAACGTCAGGCGGACATATTTGTCTTGTCAAGAATCGAAGGATTAAAAGCAGAAAGAATAGCTCAGATGCTGGGCTGCTCTGAAAGTACAGTGAGAGTACATCTGCATAGAGCTGTGAAAAAATTAACTCGGCAGCTTAGTGATTATCTGCCTGAGAAAAGAAGGTGAAATATGAACACGCATAAAAAGATTAAAATATTGTTAGTGGACTTTGCTCTCGGAGAACTACCGCCTCAGACAGAAGATGAGGTAAAAAAACATTTAGCCGAGTGCCATCAATGCAGCAGTGAGCTAAGACAACTCGAAGCATTACTTAAGTGCACCGAAAATGTAAGGCAGCTTTCGGCTGATGCCCAGATGCAGGAATCAGCCAAAGAGAAGATTTTTGCGACTATAGATAGTAGGGAAACAAAAGAACCAATCCACAGGCAAAATATCAGCCTGGAATTCAGGAGAACAATTATGAAAAACCGAATAATTAAACTCGCCGCTGCTGCGGTGATAATTATTGCTGTAATAGCAGCTATAAATCAGTTGGTTGGCTCCGGGACAAGTGCTGTCTATGCCGCCGTTGTTGAGCAGCTCCATAACGCCCGCACAATGACGTACAGCATAGTAACACAAACAAATATTGAAAGTATGCCGACCGTGCGGGTAGACATGGCATTTAAGGAGCCGGGTTACATGCGAATAACAACCGTAGATGGTTACGTAACCGTCATTGATTGGGCGCAGAACAAGGGCATTTCCATCTGGCCACCGAGAAAACAGTTTATCGACTTCGAGGCGTCCAACTATCAGCACGATCCGGCTCAAGATCCTTTTGTGGTCATTGAAAAATTAAGAGCGCTTCCTTCTCAGGCGGATGTAGTGCTTGGCGAAAAGAAAATCGACGGTCGGCTGCTTCAAGGGTTCCTTGTGACCGAAGGGCGTGTGGTCAATACCATTTGGGTTGATCCTGATACAAGAGAGCTGGCCCGCGTGGAGATGGAATTTCCAGATGCTCCTGGCATGAGTGTGATAATGACAGATTTCCAGTTCAATGTCCAATTGGATGATTCGCTCTTTAGTTTAACTCCGCCGGAGGATTACACACGTCTGGAAGTTCAGGCAGATGTCTCCAAAGTAACTGAGCAAGACCTGATAATATATCTGCAATTGTGGTCTACCTGGACCAAAGATGGCGCATTCCCACCGACGTTCAACCTTGTAGAGTTACCGAAGGTTGCCATGGAGATGGAAAAGCAGGGCAAGTTTGGCGAGGGCGAGACATCGGCACAACAGCGACGTGCTGATGCAATGCAAACGTATCGTGGTATAATGTTTGTGGCGCAGTTACCTGCTGAGAGTAACTGGCGTTATGCCGGCGAGAACGTAAAGTACGGCGATGCTGATACTCCTATCTTCTGGTATCGACCCAAGGGTAGTGAAACTTATCGTGTCATCTACGGCGATTTGAGCGTCAAAGAGGTAGCTGCAGATAATCTTCCAAGGTAATTCAATCGAATACGTATAGTGTTTATTACAAAGGCCGGGCTTTTCGCTCGGCCTTTTTTATTCGCTTGTACCAGAAGCCTTTGATAAAAAGAAAGATAGAAAAAGGGCATAAGTTTTGCATTAACGCTCGCTGATCGCAGCAGGAACAAATGACTGCCTTAGTCACAATCTGGGGCCGTGCACTGGAGCCAATGACTGGCAATTAGTGCAAGATCCATAAAGTCAACCTTGCAATCTTTGTTTGCATCGCCCGGTGGATAAGGATGGTCTGAGTCGCCGCAACAAGGTGAGGGTTTGATGGTAAGGTCATAAAGAACAGGTGAAGCTCCTTCCGAAGAGCTTTCAAACATCACTTCGATCTCAAGATATCGTCCGGGTGGAATTCTACGTGGTCCTTTACCATTGCAAATATGCTCCCAATCCGACCAGTTTTTACTATCGCCGGAGCTTCGAACCTTTACATTAAGATAGGTACCTTGTGGTTCATAGCTGTTCCATGAAACCACACCCAGTTGTGAATCAAACGCCCAAGTGTCATGAAAAACCATCCATGAGCCTATATGAGAAGTGTAATTTCGTGATACTATGCCCGTCATGTCACTGTAGCCATAGTGCTGGGTACCAGGAATTATCTTGGTCAAGTCAATCTGATCGGTGCTTGGATCGATTCTGAAGATATAACCGCCGCCGAGGCAAACCGCCCAAACTTTTCCTTCGCTATCCACTGCTACGCCTGTCGGCGTATTGCCGACATTGATTGTATTTTTTGGGTTTCCCTCATTGTCATAGTGAGATACCAGGCCCGACTCCGAATCCGCCGTCCAGATGTCGCCATCATCTGTACATACAACTCCTCTCGTGCTGAACCCCCCCGGCTTAGTCCATAGTACTGTACGAGTTTGAGTATCTATACATGAAAGCTTTATATCCTCCCATCCTGAAATAAACAGATGGCCCTTTCCATCTATACCTAAGCCATATACAAAATGGCTTAATCCAATAGTTTGAAACGAAAAGTCTGCTGGGTCCAAACAGAGAACATGTTTTTTATCCTGTCCTGAGGACCAGAGAATACCGTTTTCATCCACGACAGCTCCATAGGGAGTATGATTTACTGAAGAAACATCTATCGTGTGTAGTATTCGTCCGGTGGTCCCGTCAATATAGTAGTAAGTCTTTGTACCATAGCATCCGGCCCAGACATTGTTCTTGCTGTCTACAGCGATGCCGCGAGGGCCGGGATTGCGGTCGTCTTCTGCGTATGTCCCTTGGAATTGACCTGGTATATATGTGTTTTCGTTTCCCGGGATGAGCACGACTTCGTAAATAACACATTCATCGCTTGCCCAAGGCAGAATTTCATCACCTGTTATTAGACCGTCGCCGTTAAGGTCGCTGGATGTTTCAATTACGCCATTATAGTTGCGGTCCATGTACTGGCCATTCTCAAAAAGGCCTATTTTCACAACAGTACCGGTACGACGGTTACCAACCCAGCAATTACCATGCAGGTCGATAGTCGTTCTCGAAGGGTTACCATTGAAGTGAGCAGGTCCAGTTCTATATCGGCCCAACTCTCTGCCGTTTCTTGTGTCGACTTTGGAGACAGTGCCTTCATTTGAGTTCGGCACCCAGATAAATGGTAGGGTTACTGCCTGCTCAGAAAGCTGCAGTTGATCCTGAACAGTTTCGTGCTCCACCGCAATTAGGGTTCCCAGGTCAAAATCTTCGTTTGTTGTGTACACGGCACTATAGGGTGGGCCGGTATTCGGGCTTGTTACATGCGCAGAAGTAAAGCTCCAAACATTACCTGTGTATATTGTAGTGCCATCAGCCTCGACCTCATCCACACGCCAGTAATAAGTTGTATCTGGATTCAAACCAGGAGCATGCCAATAAATGGTGAATTCCATGCGGCTTTGATAATCCGCAGGACCTAATGTAGGATTTGTGCCTAAGTAAACGTCGTGGAAGGCTGCGGTAACTCCCGCGGTCCACTGAAGCAGCGATGTGGACACATTTACAGAACCATCAGCAGGTTTTGGTTCAGAAGCAAGTGACCTTGGATTTACTTGTATAAGATTAAGGCGTACATTATCTAAACCGAGCCGGTTGTAAGTCCCAAGAGTTGTATTATCAAATTCAACACCGATTTTATGACCGATAGATGCCGGAACATCACTGGCTGCGAACACCAGTGTATACTCTTGCATTGTGTCAGTAAGAGTAAATTGATGAGTCGCAACATAAACCGGGAAGCCTCCATCATCATAATAGATCCTCATCTGCAAAGCTGAAGTACTGTAGTTATTTTTTGCATCTACTTTCAGTTCAAAAACTTCTCCATCAATAACCGTATGATTTGTCAGCTGCCAAACCGAGGGGTCACTACCCGTTAAAAAACCGGACCAAATCCCGTCAGTGGCTCCCCACCCCATTTCTACGCCCGATTCAATGGCTAATGAATCACTATTCCATCCTGGTACATTTTCCCAGTTTTGCTGTCTTGTTGTACCGGGCAGTTCAAAGCTGAAGTTTTCAACCGTAATCGACACAACTGCTCCTGCCACGGTGTTTATAATCATAAGCGTTGTTGTAGCTAATAATAACTTTTTCATCTTATTTAACCTTCGATAAATAAATCTCCGTTGA
>CAZVUF010000047.1:0-13873 GCA_964629355.1 uncultured Pirellulales bacterium
ACATGGGATAGCAAAGCAGAATTAGTTCTTAATGAGCTTTTTGACAAAAATAATTGAAGTTTCAAAGATATCCGTGCAAAGAAAAAAAATGCGTATTTGCTTGGCCGCCTCGGCAGGCGGACACATGAATCAACTGCTAAAACTGGCAGAAAGCTGGAAAGGATATAATACCTTCTACGTCACGACAACAGCCGTCCTGAAAGAAAAACTCAGGGAGCAAGGAAACGTTTATATTGTGGGCGAGTGCAACCGTGAATATCCTTGGCGTGTTATTCAAGTTTTAGTGCGGTGTATAAATATAATTCTACGAGAAAGACCAGATGTAGTGATCAGCACGGGCGCTGCAGTTGGCTGTATAATGTGTTTTTTAGGCAAACTGGTTGGTGCAAAGGTTGTCTGGCTCGATAGCATCACTAATGTCAGTCACATATCTTTATCCGGGAGAACGGTTCGTCTTTTCGCAGACCTATTTTTGGTTCAATGGCCCAAACTTGCTGAGAAATATCGCAATGTCGATTACGAGGGTACAGTAATATGATTTTTCTGACTGTTGGGACTCAATTCCCATTCGATCGCCTTGTGCGAGCAATAGATGAAGCATTCGACAACGGTCTGATAAACGAAGAGGCATTTGCCCAGATAGGTGAAACATCCTATAAGCCACGCAACTTTGAATCTGTAGAATCCATCCCAAAGAAAATGTTTGATAAATACTTGAAGGATGCCTCCAGCGCAATCAGTCACGCCGGGATGGGCATTATAACAACAGCTCTGGATGACGGAAAACCGTTACTTGTTATGCCCAGATTGAAAAAGTACGGTGAGGTCGTCAATGACCATCAAGTAGCTATCGCCAGGAAATTTGAGGAACTCGGTCATATATTATCTGCATACAGCGTGGAGGAATTACCTGACAAGCTACAGCAGTTGAAGACATTTACCCCTAAAAAAAGAGAAAATCAGGCAAAAGTTGTAGCCGACCGCATAGCAAGCTTTTTGAAGTCGCTGACAAACAAAATAAAGTAGATTTAAAAAATGAGTTTGTTCAATAGACTATTTTACATAAGCCAGAAGCACAAATTGGAGTTATTTTACGAGCTAATGAAACCAAATGATCAAAATAAAGTACTTGATTTTGATGCCGAAATAAGTCCTAATAGCGATAGAGGGCTGTAGCTCATAGACTCATACGAGAATCTTCTACACTCCAACTAAACCTATAACTAACATTCGATAATTAACATGCGAACTGAGAAGCCAATTAGAGCTATAATACTTGCAGGCGATCATAGCTTTGCTCGCTGTCGGGCGACTTCATATTTGCCAACAGCTTTGTGGCCGGTGGTGGATAAAACCGCACTCGAACGTTTACTGGCTCATTTAGCCCATCAAGGTATAAAGCACGTCACAATCTGTTCCAATGGTGATGATTTATTGCTGAGGCGATCAATCCACGTTGAAAATCATTTGGAGCTGAGTTTTTTGAACCGAGATTTGCCAGTAGGTACTGCAGGGTGCCTTCGAGATTCCGCTGGTGATGCAGCAAGCACATTATATTTGGTATTTCCTGCCAATATAACATCTCCTCCGAAAATCGATACGTTGATAAGTGTCCATCGGTACAGAGAGGCTGATTTAACGGTGATGTTTAATCCAAAGGATGGCGACGACGGATTAATGGGGCAGCCAGCAGATATCTATATCTGTAATCCAGGCGTCATTGGATATATCCCCAAAGACGGCTATTTTGATATTAAAGAGGGTTTAATTCCTAAAATGCTTCGTGCGGGGAAAACCATCCATGCAGCTGTACTACGAAATCACGCTGGTAATTTTCGCGATAGAGAAGGATACCTAAGCGTCATCGCTGATTATCTTGAAAACTTTCCAGAACAAACAATGCCTCTAAAACACTACAATCAGTGTGACTTACAAAACGTATGGACTACAGCCAGCACTAAGATAGAGCCAGCCGCGCGTATCATTGGTCCGACTGTTCTTATGGATGGAGCTCATGTCTCAAAGAGTGCAGTTGTTATAGGCCCGACCATAATAGGACGAAACGTTTATATTGGTGAAAATAGTATAATAATAAATAGTGTTCTCTGGGATAATGTGCATATAGGGCCAAAATGCACAATCAAACGATGCATCGTTGACTACAATGCAAGTGTGCCAAGAAACACCTATGTAGAAGAAGAGTCAATACCATTTAAACCTGCGCCGGTGCTCAACTCCGTTAGAAGCATATTGGAAGTTGCTAAAGATAAGACAAGCAAATTATATTGTGTGTTACAAGCCCAGCTTGGCAAGATAAACGAAATATTATCGGATCGGGTGCAGTTGGAAAAGACAAAGATTATACCCTTGGTAGCGCTCATTCTTGTTTTTATAGCCTTTTTGTGGTCTTATTGGCCAAACTTAAAAGACCTCTGGAATGTATGGCAAAGGAGTGACGAATACTCCAGCGGTCTTTTAGTCCCTTTCATCGCTGCTTATATTTTGCTTTCAAGACGCCAGGATATCGCTAAGTGTCCCCTCAAGCTGGCTGTCTTTTGGGGTTTATCCGCCTTAATCCTGGCACAGGCAGCCAGGTTCTTTGGGCTGTTTTTTATGTATCGTTCAGCGATAAGATTATCCATTGTTCTAAGTATTGCTGCAGTGGTCTTGCTTTTGTTTGGCTGGCAGATTTTCCGGAAGGTAATTACGATGTTGCTGTTTTTATGCTTAATGCTACCTTGGCCAAATCGGATTCAGACTGCAGTAACACTGCCTATGCAACGCTGGGCGACTTCGTCAGCCGTCTTCTGTCTGGAAATGCTCGGTTATGAGGTCTTACGGGAAGGTAATATTATCCATATTGGTAGTGCCACCGTGGCAGTTGCTGAGGCATGTAACGGCTTGAGAATGGTCACTGCCTTTTTTGTAATTAGCGGCATGGTCGTGCTGCTGGTCAAGCGAGCTTGGTGGGAAAAGCTTATTATCTTGTCTTCAAGCCTGCCGATAGCTCTACTCTGTAACACAATACGGTTAACAATCACAGCAATTATTTTCACAATTCTTAGTGGTGAATATTGGGAGAAGGTTTTCCATGACTTTGGCGGTTATGCGATGATGCCGCTGGCCCTTGTGATAGTAGTCACAGAGCTATGGCTTTTAACAAAACTTACAACACGTCCAACAGAAGAACGTGCAATAATAATAGCACGGCAAAATGAATAATGTATTTATGAATGCAAAAAAACGCGTTTTGTAGCTTTACCTAATATTGTTCTTCATATATGGAGGAGAAAAAAATGAACAACTTAGAAAGATATACTGATCGTCTATTGGAGCAGAAGCTTGTAGATGCTGGAACCCCGCCGGAGCTTCGTAGCCAAAACACATCCGACTTAATCAAAGGCATACTACAGCGTTGGTACATTGTGCTATTGATTTTCCTCATAATGTGCGCGCTCGGGCTGCCTGCGATATGGTGCTGGATCAAACCCCAATATGCTGTAACTGGTGCATTGAGATTTAGTCCTGTTCTAACGAACATTCTAACTGGCGAAGAAAACCCCGCACGAATATCTATGAATACCGAAGCAGAGATAATCACTAGCGAGCGAGTTATACAAAGAGTGGCGGATAATTTAGTGAACAGGAATCTCTCCTTTTTTGAAGATGATACACCTGACCTTGTCACAAAGATGAAACAGAGAATAACAAATGAAAACATTAAGCTTGACGCAGTGACAAAACTAAAACGAGCAATCTCCTCCGGAATTATTCGTGCCAGAGCGATTCGTAACACCGAGCTCTTGAAATTAACAATGGCAGGCAAAAAGCCCGAAGACGCTAAACAAATCATCGACGCTTTTATAAATGCCTATATGGCCGTTGAAGTTTCTAACTCCACCGAGGAGCAAGATCGCAAATTGAATCTTCTGGACACAGAGCGGAAAGTGCTGGAAGATAAATTGCGACGCACGAACGAAACAATCCGGCAATTAGGTTTGGAATTTGGAACCACAAACCTGATTGACCGCCAGGATATGAGGCTAAGACAGGTTATCGCCCTGCTGTCTGAACTCACCAGTGTAGAGGCGCGCAGGATCAACCTTGAGGCGCAGGTACAGTTCCTTGAGCAAATCAAGGAACAGGCCATTGCACCGGAAGTTCTGCTCAGAATTCGCAACGAACATATCAATTCAGACCCTATGGTCCAAGAACTAACCCGGAGCATTGTCGGGCTTGAGCGAGATCTGATCATAGCCAAACAGACATTTACAACCGACAACCCAAACCTCAAACGAAGACAAGAACTTTTGGAAGCATTTCGATCTCACCTTGAAGAACAACGCCAAAAGACTGCCGAAGATTTCAACAATGTAGCATCTGAAGAAATCGCAAGAGTTAATAAAGAAAAAAGCCTTAATGTCAAAGTGGAGCTGGAACGAACCAAAGTGCATGGACAACATTTACGCGAGGTGCTGGAGCAGGAAGATACCCGAGTGATTGAAATTGGCCGTAGGCAATTGAATATTGAAGACCTGAGGTTTCAACAAAGTTTAGATCAAGAAACATACGATACAGTACGCCGACGAATACGAGATTTGGAACTGGAACGAAAGCGTCCAGCAAGGGTTTCTGTCGCATATAATGCCGATATTACCTCTATTCAAGATAAAAGAGCGAAATACTCAATGGCCTTAGTATTCGCCTCTCTGGTATGTGGCATGGGACTGGCCTTGCTGAGAGATAAAGCGGACCAAAGGCTGCGAACGCCGGATGATATAACCAAACGCATTCATATCCCAGTAATTGGTACTACTACAAGCTTACACCACATCAAACCAGCTCTTATTCCAAACCAAATAGCAGGGGAATATCAAACTATCCGTGCCAATTTGGGGCTGCTTAACCAAAGCGAAATGCCTAAGATGCTGGTTGTCACAAGTCCATGGATGCGAGAGGGCAAGACTACCCTTTCCATTAATTTGGCAACAAGTTTAGCTAAGTCTGGCAAAAAGGTTTTACTAATAGACGGTGACTTTAGAAAACCAGATATTGCATATTTATTGAATCTTCCCAAAAACGCAAAGGGCCTAAAGGACGTACTTTTGGGAACAGAATTTGAACAGGCTGTTAGTTCCATACATTCAACAGGTCTGAATGTATTAGCGATGCATTCATGTCATGGAGTCGATGCTTACGAATTAATAGCTTTGCCTGAGACAGCGAATAAAATTAATAAACTTAGCCAAAAATATGATTATGTAATCATTGATTCTCCTCCCGTACTTCTTTTCCCTGACACCTTATTATGGGCTAAGATCGCGGGTGCCGTCATGCTAACCAGCTTCGCTGGTCAAACAACTACACCGGACCTAAGAGAGGCAAATCAGCGCCTAAAGCAAATCAATGTAAAAGTACTCGGTACTGTTCTTAGTAATGTCCAGGCCCAACATAGTTACTATCGCTATGATCGATACTACCGAAACACTTCATCAAGGAAAACGACTAAACAAGCCAAAATACAATTATTACTCCCTGATATGGCAAGGAATAAGACAGACAAAAGTCAGAATCCTGAAGAAACAACAAAGATATAAAAGCAGAGTGGACAATCGTAGGTTTATAAACTACTTCTTCGTTTCTTTGTTACTATAAATGACACTCATCATTATTCCCAGAAATAAAAACCTAACAACCGGCAAGAGCAATCTCCTTCGGTTCGCTTTTTCAAACGAGCTTATCGCCAGTCTTGTTTTAAAGGGTTTGGGCACGGGACTTCCACAAAGCGGGATATCAGGCTTAACTTGGGGCTGCAATGAGAAAGTCGTTTGTGCTATTCCAGAAGAATGGAGGATCGAACATTTTGCAGCCGGACCAGAGCTAATATTTTATAAGGAAAACGTGCCCATTAGCTCTTACACTCGACGAACAACCAAACGAAGCGCATGGTCAATTTTTGCAAATGGTCGATTCGCCACAAAAATTAACATAGGGCTGCTCAACAAAGTGCTGGCTGGCACCAAAGCTGATGTGTTAGCTGTGAACTCTGTGCCGAAGTTGTTGGCATATATTGAAAAAGTGCGATTAACACCCGAGGCTAAAGTGGCAGGTTTCCGTCGGTACTACTCTGATTGTATTGAACCTGCACCTATCCCCATAGACTGGCCTCACTATATTTTTATCAGAACTGAAGTATTAGAAAAGATTTTAGAAGACCGTACTTTGCCAGGATCGTTTTCCACTTTCGTGCAAAGGTGCCGCTCGGCTTCGTTGAGGCTGCAAGCAACCAACATAGCCGGAGTAGCACTAGACCTGGAAACAGAAAATGGGCTGTTGAATTTTTGCATGGTCCAGCTCTCAAAAACTCGATCCGCCCTACACAAAGATATAACTCAAAATTCAAGTACGATATGTCCAGATTCAAGACTTATCGGGAAAGTACTATTAGGAAAAAATGTTTATGTTGGCCCAAATACTATCGTTATTGGCCCAACCATTATAGGCAATAACGCTAAACTCGAAAAAGGCGCAGTGGTAAATTCATCGATAATTGGTCCGAATGTTTGTGTTCCCGAGAATCAAGATGTAAACAACAGCATTATAAAAGAACCACTATGTAATGATAAACACATAAAAAGATCTGCAAGCAATTTTTCAAGACAAATTACCTACCTGAAATTCGATTCAAACCATCGAAAATACGCCCATGAAACTTTCCGGACTTGGCCAAGGTTATCTTATGCGGGCAGATTCAAAAGAATTGTCGACTGTTTAGCTGCCATAATAGTGCTGATTTTGTTCCTCCCCTTAATGCCACTCATCGCTCTGGCCATAAAATTGAGTTCACCGGGGCCTGTTTTCTTCAAGGACAAACGCCAGGGACTACACGGCAAGGAATTTTATTGCCTAAAGTTCAGGAGCATGACTACCGGAGCTGATAAGATACAAGATAAACTAAGAATCGTCAGTCAGGTTGATGGACCACAATTTAAAGTGGCCGATGACCCGCGAATCACCGCTGTCGGCAGATTCTTGCGAGACACCTTTATCGACGAAATACCTCAATTCATCAATGTTTTACTTGGACAGATGAGCGTTATAGGCCCAAGGCCCTCTCCAGAATCGGAAAATACCTTATGTCCATTTTGGCGTGACGCAAGACTATCGGTTCGGCCGGGAATAACGGGGCTATGGCAGATTTGCAGAACTCGAATCTCAGGGAAAGACTTTCAGGAATGGATACATTACGACACCGAGTATATCAGAAATCTATCACTGAAGATGGACTTATGGATATGTTGGCAAACAATTAAGAAACTCGTCAAAGACTTTGTTAGCCAGTTCTAAACAATAAAAATATGCGAGAAAGGTCACCATAAATGGCAAAGAGATATTTTAACTGGAAGTTGGCAATTGTTTTGGTGATAGGCCTTGCTGTCTTAGCAACCACAGCCGTAGTATTACGGAGATGGCAGAGGAGTCACAGAGCCGAGCTTGGTTTGGAGGCCGGCAATAAAGCATACAACGAGCAAAGGTGGGAAGAGGCAGTGAGAAATCTTGGCCGCTATCTGACTGTTGACCAGGAGGATGTGCCAACCCTGCTGAAGTATGCTGATGCACAGCTTAAAATCAGGCCGGCTAAGCCAAGTAATATACAACAAGCTATAAATACTTATCGAAACGTCTTAAGAATAGACAAAAGCAATTCCGAAGCTGCTAAAAAGCTTACTGAAATCTACTTAGTTTTAGGTATGCCGGGCGAAGCTGAGTTAATCGCAAGAAAGCAACTTGAAGGTGACTCTGCTGTGCAAAAAGAGGAGCAAATAGGAGTTCAAGCTGATAAAAATCCTGAACTCTGCATACTTTTGGCGCTGGCACTTACTGAGCAGCGAAAATTCAGCGAGGCAGCAGCGGAACTAAAGACCACCTTACAGCAACATCCAGATCAAATACTGGTCTATGAAGCATTAGGCCAGCTTACCGAAAGACGACCGGAAATCTTCCAGGAACCTGCTGAACACTGGTTCAATCTCGCCATACAAAATAATCCATCCTCAGCCTTAGCTTATACTTGCCGAGCAGGCTTTTATATACGAAACAATGACAAGACCAAAGCCTTATCTGACTTGGAGCAGGCTGAAAAATTGGACCTAAGTAATGCAGATGTTCATCTGCGCCTCGCCCAGGAATTCATCAATACTAATATCTTGGATAAAGCAGAAGAACATTTAACGACGGCACACAAGATAACACCAGCAGAACAAAAACTCTGGCAGATATGGGCACGACTGGCAATCAAGTCACAGTCAAAGGAAAAGATGGCCCATGTTGCAGAAACAGGCTTAAAAGAGCTTTCTTACCAGCGGTGGGATTTTATACCACAAGCCTGCGAACTGTTCATTCGAGCCGACAAGCTCGATAGGGCCGCTGAATGTATATCAGAAATGCAGCAAAAAGAAATGTTACCTGGAATCGTTGCCTTTTTCGGAGGTCTTGTGGCTGATAAGAAAGGACAATGTTTTGAGGCCCTCAAATGCTGGCGTCGGTCAATAGAGTTAGGTAATAAATCCCCACAAGTCCGATTAATGTTAGCTTCAACTCTTTCTGTGTTAGGTGACAGTCAGTCGGCTTTACGACAATTACGTACGCTCGTTATTGAAATGCCAAATTTCCTCGAAGGTCGTTTGGCTCTTATCAGGCTTTTAGAAAAAACCGGTAATTGGGCTGAGGTAGTAGAACACTCTGCAACTGCGATGCAACTTTCGCCAGAGAATCTTGAAGCTGCATTGGCGCATTTACAGGCTCGAATACAATTGCTGACTGTACAAGCTCACCCTGAGCAGGAAAATGTCCAAATCTGGCGAGACATAGAACAACAGTTGACCGCTTTGGAAAAAGCCAGCGAAGGTGCCCTTGAGGTCAAACTTTTACAGTTCCAAATCATGATGAAACAAAACGATCTTGCTAAAGCTGAGACAATAATAACAAACTTAAAGAAGACCCATTCTTCGCAAGTCAGACTTTCTATAGCCGAAGCCGACTTACTCATTGCTCAGAAAAAAGAAAATGAAGTGATATTAGTGCTAAATAAAACAATAGAGGAATTCCCAGAGGCTATCGAGCCGGTAATATACCTTGCGATGTTGTACTCCAAGCAAGGTGCTCATAAAGAAGCTGAATCCACTATCAAAAACGCATTGGAACGCATTAAACAGCCTACTTTGCAACGTGATTTGGGTCTGCAGCTTGCGAACCTATATGAACAATGGGGACAAGGAGATAACGCGTATCAATTCCTTAACGAATTTTTGCAAAAATTTCCCAGTGATATTCTTATCAAACGCCGATTTTTAGCATGCGAGCGAGTGAGCAAAAACTCTCAACAAGCTCAGCAACTCATTAATAGTATCAAATCCCTTGAGGGCGAGAACGGCTGGCAATGGCGATATGAGCAGGCAAGAGCCTGGTTTATAGGGGACAATTTCAAAAAATATTATCCTCAAATTGTGTCGCTATTGCATGAAAATGTGCTTGAAAATCCTGACGACCAAACCAGCCGTATGCTGTTTGCGGCAGCATATGAGCGTAATGGCGAACTAAAACTGGCAATCTCTACATACCAAGAGGCCTTGACTCGATCGCCAGATGACGTACGTGTAATAATCCCGACAATAACCGCTCTTTACAAAGCAAAAGAATACGCCCAAGTAGATGAGATATTAAACCGCGTTCAGAGCCGAGAGCTACGTCACCCACAGCTTCAAACGCTGCAACTGCAGAGCTACCTCAGACACGGCCAATTGAGTTCAGCTTCGGAGATTTTACAGGATATTATCACCTATGACCCTAATAACGAGGCTGCTCGTTTTTCTCTTGCATTAGTCAACATGCAACTAAATAAGTTCACAGAGGCGGAGAAACTACTATCTGAAATAAAGGCTCAAGAACCCGATTCACTGTCCATAACGTATGCACAAGTACAGCTTAACATTCGGCAAGGCAAATCTGAAGAGGCTTTAAGACTGTGCGATGATATGGTAAACAACCTTAACAATGCTTACGCTTACATTCTCCGCGCTAGAACACACGTGACGTTAGAGCAAATTGATAAAGCGGCAAAAGACCTTGAGCAATCAACTATTATCGAACCTAATAATGTCGATGTTTGGGTAGCAAGGAGTGAATTTTATCGAACTATAGGCCAGTCAGACTTAGCGCTGGCTGACATACAGCAAGCTCTGTCTTTGGAACCAAACAACCTTAACATCCAAAAGCGAACTATTTCATTATTCTTAGCATCCAATAATTCTGAAAAGATTCAGCAGGGAACAACCATTCTCGAAAATGCTTTAAAATCAAATCCCGATGATATTCAGCTGCGTCTGTTTAAAGCGCGTTCGCTTCTGACCGAAGGTACGGCCGTAGCAATTAGGGATGCCCAGCAGATTCTTGAAAGGATAACAGAAGACCGGCCCGAAACCGCTGACGCCTGGGCGCTCTTGGGTGAAATAGCGCTGGCTCAGAAACAACATGCAAAAGCCATAGATGCTGCTCTGCGAGGTCTTGTTTACAGCCCCAACAACAAAATACTATTTTCACTAAAAGCCCGCGCCGAAGCTGCAACATCACCGGCATTGGCAATTGCTACACTTAGAGTCTTATATGATGTTAATCCCAATGATGTCGATACAAACCTGCAGTTGGCGAACACATATATCGCAGCAGGTCGGGCGGAAAACGCAGTAAAGCTCCTCGAAGAACAATTAACCCTATCTCAAGATACAGATGAGCAGCGAAGGTTAAGTATGGCTCTGGCTATAGCGCAATACCGCAGTGGTAACAAAATCCAAGCGCAAAAGGTGTTTGATGCCCTGTTCCAATCCGAACCAAATGATCCAAATCCTTTGATAGCACAGGTACAGCTACTCAGCGATGATAAGCTCTGGGACCAGTTAAAACAGATGGTCACTCAGTGGTGTCAAAATCATCCAGAAGATATTAACACATCTGTAATTGTAGCAAATACCCTTGCAGGCATTAATGACAGCGATGCTCAGCAT
Source organism: uncultured Pirellulales bacterium (assembly GCA_964629355.1). Classification (GTDB taxonomy): domain Bacteria; phylum Planctomycetota; class Phycisphaerae; order Sedimentisphaerales; family Anaerobacaceae; genus CAZVUF01. Next base: position 11,061 of record CAZVUF010000047.1, read on the forward strand.
ATAGCTGAGGATTTACTTAGATTGGTATTGGAGGAAGCACCAAGGAATCTGCCCGCAATGAGTACTCTCGCTATGCTGCTGCAGATTACCAAGCGTTTTGAGGAGGCTGCAGGGCTTTACCAAGAAATACTTGAACTTCAGCCTGATAACGTAATCGTCATGAATAACCTCGCCTGGATAATGTGCGAAGAGCAAGGCAAATATAAAGAAGCACTTCAGATAGCCCGACGAGGTTTACAAATAGCACCTAATTATATCGATCTTATCGACACACGCGGCGTCATATATCATAGACTCGGCGAATTCGATAAAGCAATTGAAAGTTATAATGAATCTATCACACTTTATCCGAAAGAAAATCCCTCAATAGTCGCATCACATTTTCATCTGGGACGCTCTTTAGCAGCACAGAAGAAAAAAGACAAAGCTGTTGATGAGCTGAAGCGAGCTTTGGACTTACATAGCCAAATCGGAGGTCTGTCAAAGATTGATATCAATGAAGCGCAAAATCTGCTCAAGCAGTTACAGAAAGGTAGTTAATCATGTCACAACTTCCAGATCCAACAACCGATAGTCCCCAAGAAGATGATAGTAATCACAAACACGCCACACTTATACTACTTGATAAAAAGCAGTGGTTATATGTGCAAAAGCAGTACAATCTGACTCCTCGTGAGTGTGAAATAGCAAAACTTATTTGTCGGGGCTTAAGAAATGGCAACATAGCCAATTATCTTCACATAAAGCCAGGCACTGTAAAAACTCACACCCAAAATATCTATCGAAAGGTCCATGTCAAAAACAAAATCTCTATGCTTCTAAGATTCCTGGTGGCATCAAGAGAGCTTTATACCCAATATGGGGGGACACATTCCATTCCTGTTACGGATTAATCAAAATCCGCCGAAGTAGATTACATCCTTTTCATTCCTGCCTTTCATATATACATCTCTAAAAGAAAATATATTAGTAATACCGCTGAATAACCATCTTCCTTATTATTCACACCATCAACCGCCAGGAAAGGTGTTAAATGTGAAGCTTCTACTACTTTGGGATTATACCCAAAGTAGTATTTTTCTACAAATTTTTTTAACCAACACTTCAAATTTCTGAAATCTAATTTTTTATAATTTTTTTAATTTTTTTCTTGAACTATAGATAAACATTTAGTAATATAAGAAAAATCTTATAAAACCAAGAATATGGGTTATCTATGTTTTTACATTAGTTACCCATATTTATCCTCTCCAACATATCCCCTGAGGAGGAGGTGGAGGAGTGCTATCAGCCGGAAAGGCAAAATGGTTCTTTGCGCTGGTTTTGCTCGTAGCGTTTTCGAGAGTTAAAGCTGCGCCTACAATTGGTGGTGATAAAGCAAATCTTGTTGCTGATAAAGTGTCACCAACCTCTAATGCAGATATTCCCTCTATTGGCGAATTGGAACTTTTTAACGGCACTAATAACTCGACTCTAGCCCATATTGCTGCCGAGATTCTAAAGCCTCCCGCTGATTTCATGAACAACTCTGCTTTGCCGCCGGGAACAAAACCCTTGCCCCCGGTACCGGCAGCCCTTTTCATGGGTCTGACGGGATTTATTTGTGTCACGCTGGTCAGAGACCGCAAGGTCTGGCTGGCTGTATTGACCGGTTTATTATGGGCAGGCCAGGCTGGTTTTACTGCTCTGCCGCAGGCAGCATCGTATTTGGTTGGCAGGAAGCATCTCAGTCAACATTCGCAGCAGCAAAACTATTGTGTGACTCTTCAGGAACAAGCTCGCTTGCGCAGCGATTTTGTGGGTACTGAATACACAGGCCTGCTTCATCATCTGGAAGGCATACCAACAAAAATACGAAATACGAAATACGAAACACGAAACACAAAACACGAAATACGTCATACGATACTTGTCCCGAGCGTAGTCGAGGGATATGCGCTAAACACGTTATTTCCCTACCTAATCCGGGCACTCAACCGCCTGGCTTTTGAAGTCAGGCAGTTTTTTTGTTTTTCACCAGCATTTATCTTTGAAACCATACCTCGCGGCCCGCCTTAACTCAGCTTGAGTTAGCCCTTTAAAAAAAGGCCAAGTTAAGTAAAAACAGTCTAAATTTTGTTAACTTTAGTATTAAACATTATAGGAGAATATAAAACATGATTAAAAAAGGATTATTAGCTTTGATAATATGTACTCTACTCTCCACGCTTGCGTCAGCTACGCCAAGTATATATTTCAGCACGATTCCCAATAACAGTTCCTGGCACCTTTCGAAACCTGGCGCCAACTGGGTATTGAGTTTCCCTGCGAATAAAACTGAGGTTGACCTTCCCGGCCCACCAGATGCTCTGTATGAGGACCATGTAAACCTTCCTTCCATGACAATATCCAGCATTAATATTGAAAACGCGACCTTACACACTCTTTCAGCAGTTTTAACACCATCAGGTACATTGAACATCCAGAATGGCGTTGGTGTCATGACGGCTAATGTTGGCCAAGGATATCTGCTTGTATCAGGTTCGACTTTCACGGCTTATCCACTCTTAAAAGACGACCTGGACATCACGAGTACTTTAACGCCTTACTCGGACACGATTGATGAACTTTATGCAGCAGAACTCAATGGTTACGGCATAGATATGAGTTTTGTAGGTTCAAGCACGTCGGATCTTTATGTTTTACTAATGGGAAGTTCAGGGACTGCAGACGGCGGCATGTCGGGCAATATTTTGGCTATCCCCGCACCAGGCGCTATATTATTAGGCAGTATTGGTATTGGTCTTATCGGCTGGCTGAAAAGACGTAGAACA
>CAZVUF010000048.1:0-13846 GCA_964629355.1 uncultured Pirellulales bacterium
CCAGACAGCGCCGGAACCTGAACAGGCTTCCTCCAAGTCTGACGTTAACGAGCCCGGTAAGGCTGAGCCTTGTTCGACCGAGGCTCACGACAAAAATCAGAATCAAAGAGGATCGATTTGCTCAATCGAGACACAACAAGTAGATAACAAAGAGAACATTCCTATGCGCTGTGCACAGATTCAGCGTAAGCGTCTTTCAAAAATACAGAAAATTCTCATTTTCTGTATTATTTTAGTAGAGGTAATTTTGCTATATGTCGTGTTTAGATCACGACCAGAGCCTAATCGCAACAAGAGAACCACAAGTGCCGATATGGCAGTGTTGGCACCAAAGCAAGTCCATGCTGCAACTCCACCGAACTCACAGAAAACTGGTGAACCATCTTATTCTGATTCTGGACAGCCGGTTGATGATTCCATAGAGGAAGTGCAGCCGCTGAGTCAAATAACAACACCTGTGATTTCGTCGGCAGAGACCTCGTCTTTTTCCTTGATAGCTGCTGAAACTTTCTATATGCAGAAGGATTTCAAGCAGGCTTATGCTAACTTCGAACAGTTATATCGGAATCTCCCCGTCGATCCGAGAGAAGACCCGTTGAGGGATTTTCTTCGGTTTAAAATGGCTTTTTGCCTTAAAAAAACAGGCGATTTTGAACAGTCGAACCGTTTGTTCCAGGCGCTTTCGCAGAGCCGCTTCCCGGTTATAAGAATTGCTGTTAATTACAATCAATGCATAGATTTAGTGCAAATGAAGCAATACTTAACAGCTCTAACCAAAGCTTACCAGACAATCGCCTTAATCGATGCAGTTGACTGGACTTTGCTGGATGAAACTAATAATGGCCTCTACAGTGATTGGGCTTCACGATTTGCGAAAGATTGTCAATTTCTGGCTGCTGAGTGTTTGACTAAAGAAATCCTCTCGCTTTGTGATGCGGACAAAGACCTTCCCTCGGAATTGTGGAGCCATAGTTTAGAATTCGATCCTTTTGTCAATCTTCCTGAGGTAAAACTACGACGCTTATTGAGCTCGGGCTCAGGGAAATTGAGCAAAGCGTTACTTGCTCCACTTATTCAATCCGTCGGTGGCAGACAGAATCAAGGTCTTATGCCGCGCTGGGATGTTTCCTGCTGTGGGGCATCGTTTGAGGAGCTGTTAGCAAGATTTGTAGCCAACACTGATGTTGATATTGATTGGGCTTGCGAGCCATCAGAAGGTTTGCGTAATAGACCAGTAAATTTGTATATGTCAGCAGCTACAATCCAGCAGTTTATAACAGTGGCAGCCGGTTGTGCTGGTCTTTTAGCTCAATTCGATGATAGGAAAATAGTAAACATTTTCAATCCTTTTAATTATACTTCGCTTTCAGAACATATAGATCTGCTTAGCAAGCAGGCTATTTCACTGTGGCAAATATATCTCCTTACATTTCGTGACGATGAGCGCATATCCAATGCTCATTTTTTAATAGGGCTTTTGCAGGCGCAGCAAGGTAATCTTAACGATGCCATTACCGAGTACAAATTTACAGCAAATCGCTACTCGCGGACATCTTTTGCGCCTTTTGCTCTATTAAATTCCAGCAAACTTAAAACCAAATTGCGAGATTATTCCGGTGCCCGTGATGATTTGAAGCAGCTCGTCCAACAATACCCTAATAGTGAGATTTACGACTGTGCCTGTATGTATCTTGCTGATGTTACGATGGAAACCGGACTTTTACAGGAAGCTACCAAGCTCTATCGCAAAGTTTACAATCTGGGTCTTTCTTTGGAATCACAGAGGGCTTCTGTTCTCGGAGCTGGTAAATGTTTTTATTTGGAAAAAGATTATGAAAACGCAACAAAATGGCTGACTCGATATGTCAACCTTGCTGAGGATCGCACAAATAGGGATTTTTGTTCAGCCTGTTTTCTGCTTGGCAAAGCCAATATGGCCCTAAGAAGGTACGAGCAAGCCTCTCAGGTTTTTCAGTATGCACTCGCTGGGCAGCTCCCGACGCATGAGTATTTGGAAGCAGTCTCGGCATTTGTTAAAACGCACGTTCAGCAGGGACGTTTATTAGAGGCGCTTGAGTTGTTAGAAAATACACGCTCCCGACAATTATCGCAGGATGATTCTATCGAAATTTCGCTGCTCAAGGCAGGTGTTCTCCGTTCGATGGGCATGTTCGATGAGGCTATTGCAGTACTTGGTGAAGCAAGTCAATATTTGCCCAACTCACAGTTAAAAGCCAAAGTATTTTTAGAGCGGGCTAAATGCTTAATTGCCAAAGGCAATCTGGAGTCCGCAAGTAGGAGTTTAATCGAGACTCTTGTTTTTGTTACCCCAGGACCTTTGGCATGCGAAGTCAGGTACGAATTGGCTGATATTTGTTTGAAGCTGGGCGAGGATACGCAGGTTGTCTCCATCTGCTCACAGCTTTTGGCATCAGAGCCGGAAGCTGCATTAAAGCAAAAAACATTGGAGTTGCTGGCTACTGCTTACACTCGCTTAAAAGAATATGACAAGGCAACTTTGGCTCTTCTGGGACAATGGACACCAGATGAGAAAACAAAAGTGAAAGGTGACTCTGGAGGGCCAAACCGTGAAGGTATTACTACAAAAGGCCCAGTAATACAGGATACTCAACATGATGAAGGTTAAAGCTGGAAACAGGCTGGATATTAGGTACTGGATACTCGATACTCGTCAAGTATCGAGAATTGAGCGTCGAGAATCTCCACAGGATGCCTTACGGCAGAGCATCCAGCAGCGTTTTTTCCTTTTTGCTTTTTGTTTCTTAACATCTCTAATAAGCTTAGCGGTTGCATCAGATCAATCCAGCCAGGTTAGTGCATCGACACGTGGATTTATTAAATCTTCTCAGGATGCGAATGCACCTAAAATACCGGTAGCTAACAAGTCATCACAGGATAGTCTTGATGTTGCTTCAAAACCGGGTGGTGAGGTTACAAACAAGCTCCAGAAAAACAGCATTAATGTTCAAAAAAACGTAGAAGATGAGAACAAGAGGACGGAGCTTCAACGCATAATTGAGCAAATTCGTTCTATTAGATTTGAACCAGAGAGCCGAACCCCGGCATCAGCCTTAACTTCTGAGCAAAACCTAATCCGATCACAGAAGGAACTTGATAAGACCTCATCTGTCACAAAGGCAACGCAACAAACCATAGAGAAAGAGGAATCGGAGCTCAAGCTTGGCAGCCAATCTCGCTCAGGCCAGGCTTCACCGGACGAGTTGACGTATCAGCCGGTATCCGCTCAGACATTACAGATGTTGGAAAATTTTACACGTAATCCTGACCAGCTACACAATCCCCTGCAGTTGGCAGAGATTTTGTTTCTAAGCGGCCACCTAAAACAGGCAGCAGTGTTTTACCGCCAGGCTCTGAATTGCACCGATGCAAATGATGTCACGTCGGTTCAGGATAGAACCTGGATATTATTTCAAATGGGTAATTGCCTGCGAGGAGATGATTTACCTGAGGCAAAGAAGACATACAGACAACTACTGGAAAAATATCCCAATTGCCTATGGGCTGATTTAGCCAGGAGCCGGGAGAATTTGATTGACTGGTTTCTAAGTGATAAGCCGCAGAAGCTAATCGAGGAAAACAAAATTTTAGAACCTTGATAATGGATAAATTGTGTTTTGATTCTTGAGTTTTATTTCAAGGGATCCAAATATGGATAAAAGCAAGTGTCAGCAGCATAACGACACGGCGAGCGTTTTGGTAGTTGATAATGACCCCAAGACAATTCGATTTATGTTTGAGATATTTGCCAGCAAAGGAATTCAGGCAAATCTTGCTGAAGATAAAAAAGCCGCTGATGAGTTTCTCAACAAGAACAGTTGCGACCTTGCATTTATTGGCGAGAAGTTAAACACACAACAAAGTTGTTTCGAGTTGATTAGCAAGCTTAAATCGGACACACCGGAGCTTCCGGTTATTATGATGGTTGAACCTAATGCACAACAACTTGGTATTGAGGATTTGCATTTAGTAGCACAGGCAGCGGTTAAGGCCATCCACATGGGCTGCTGTAATTTTTTAATCAAGCCGCTTGAGCGTGAAAAAATTGAGGCCCTGTTGGATACCTTTCTGCCTAATCATAGCGTCTCAACAATAGCGTCGGCTCAGGAGGCAAGCCGCTGCCTTTATCAAATTGTAGGAAGAGGCCCAAAACTGGTTCAGACCATCAATTTGGCTGAGAGAGTAGCTCCTACATCAGCACCGGTCTTGATAAACGGTGAGAGCGGGACAGGTAAGGAACTGATTTCCTTCCTTATACATCACAAAAGCAAAAGATCGCAGGGACCATACGTTAGAGTCAACTGTGTGGCATTGAGTGACTCGCTTCTTGAAAGCGAGCTGTTTGGCCATGAAAAAGGTGCCTTCACCGGTGCTTACACGCGGCGCAGAGGACGATTTGAAATGGCACATGGCGGGACTTTGCTCCTGGACGAAATCACTGAAACACCTCTGAAATTTCAGGCTAAGCTGTTACGGATACTCGAGCAGCAGGAGTTCGAGCGTGTTGGTGGAAATGAAAACATCAGAGTCAATGTTCGAATTATAAGCACCACTAACAGAAACTTGCTGGAGGAAGTGAGGCTCGGCCGGTTCCGCCAGGACCTTTACTATCGGCTGAGCGGGTTAAGGTTACTCGTCCCGCCTCTGAGACAGCGCCTTGAAGACCTACCTGAGCTTGTTTGGCATTTTGTCAATCTTTACGCTCGCGATACGCAGCGCCGCATTACGAAGCTTGACCCGACTATGATGGATGTTTTTGCGAAATATCACTGGCCCGGCAACATTCGGCAATTACGAAATGTAGTACTGACATCATTGATTTTGGGGGTTGGGCCAATCCTTTCATTAGCTGATGTCTCCTGGCTTTTTGATGAACTGCAGCCTTTACCACAGCAGGATTCGTCGTGTGTCCCCTCGACTGCACTTGGGGCAGGTGCGAGTAAAGTGCCGTGCATAGAAACGGATACGCAATATACAACACGTAATACACAGTGTCCACCTAAGGCGGATGACTTGGGCGGCATACCCTTGGCGCAAATAGAGCGACAAGCGATTCTGGATACATTGCGACAAACAGCGGGCAACCAGACCAAAGCTGCGAGGGTATTGGGCATCAGCGATCGAACGTTACGGGACAAAATACGTCGTTACCGAGAGCAAGAGTGCTTGCAGTCGGTTGGCTAACTCGTGATTAATTAACCGTTTTATCAAAATCATTGAGGCTAAAGACAGAAATGGCAGATGAAAATAACAAAGAGGAGCAAAATAAGCCGGAACAACGAGACTCTGAGAAGAAGACGTCAAAAAAGAGCTATTTGAAGTGGATAATATTGGCTGTTGTAGTGGTTTTTTGCGCTGGTGCGGGTTTTGGACTCGGTCGATTATTTGGCCGATCCGGTGCCAACGATGCAAATACACCGGTTCAACAAACTGAAACGTCGCAAACACCACCTATAAAAGCTAACCCTTCACAAAAAGATTTGAAAGAGACCTGGTACTATGATTTTGAGCCTGTGGTGGCAAACCTTAATGAGCCGGGAGCGACACGCTATATTCGAGTGGTGCTGACGCTGCAAATAAGCAAAGCACTTGACCCCGAAAAAGGTACTGCTTTTATCGAGGAAAAGATTCCCATTTTAAGGAACTGGCTTACTATCTATCTTGCAAGTCAGACTATAGAAGATACCCGTGGTAACAGGAACCTTATGCGCATCCAATCGGAAATTTTAGATGCTTTTAACGAAAAGCTTTTCCCTGATTCCAAGTATCAAATAAAGAGTGTTTTTTTTAAGGACTTTGCAATACAGTGAATAACACACCTGCTGATAACTTGAGTAGAGATAAAATCAGACAGCTTCTTGCCGCCATTGGTTCTCAGCCGGCAGAGGACGTGGCGCGACCAGAAGTCACTGAGTATGATTGGCATCAGCCCCATTACTTTAGCAGCAGCCAGCTTAATAAACTCAATAATTTTGCAAAGAAAATAGCCGAAGTAATGAGCGGGAAATTTGCCAAGCTTTATCGTAGTGATATTAATGTCACCGTTAATTCGACTACCCAGCACTATGCTGGCAAGCTTCCTGATAAAATATTAAGCAGCGGACAAAAAAATTATTATTTGGCTTTTGGTTCCGACCAGAAGAATACATTCGGGTTTATTTGCGTATCTGAAAAAACTGCCGATGACTGGGTGACGGAATTGCTCGGCGAAGCAGGAACTAAAAAAGACGAAAAAACACCCGATTCACAAGAACACAAAGACGAGCCTCTATCGCAACTTGAAGAATCTCTTTTGTACGACATTGCTTCGACTGTTGTGGAATCACTTGCTGTCTCTCTGCGTCAAATATCGGCGAATTATGACGCGCAGCCAGCTGAGACTGTTGTCAGAGGCCGTTTGCCTATTGAACTACATAGCGCAGAAGGAGTATGTGTGATTGTTTTTGGTATCGAAAAAGCTGTCTCCGACGCTGAAAATAAAAGCGCAGAAAAGAAAAGCACAGAAGTTAGTTTTTTAATGCCATGCAGCAAGCTGTTACACCATTGGTCTATTGTCGGGGATACTAAAGAATCTGGTAAAAAACTTTCAAGTGATGATATTTCGAAAGCAATACTTGAACATCTTAAGCAAATGCCGGTCACTGTTACAGCTCATTTAAGTACTACAATGCTTAATTTCGAGCAGATAATGAGTCTTAGCCCTTGTGACATATTGCTGCTTGATAAAGCTATTAGTGAACCGGTTGAATTGATTGTTGAAGGCCGAGCCATCTTTCGAGGCCAGCTGGCAAAATCGTCCGGTCAACAAGCTGCAGTGATTACGGAGTTATTGAAACAGGACTCTGCGTGAAATGCAGGGCTAAATCCGCTATAGACGGATATGCTTTCTGATCAGAGATGACGAAAGGAGAATTTTATGGCAAAAGCATCTGCAACAGCAGAAAAAACGCAACAAGAACAAGCTCCTCAGGAAGATGTCTCAAAAGCCGATTCCAAGACACAAGTATCCGCCCAGAAGGTTGACTTAGAAGAGGCTGCCCCCGGCCAGACTGAGGGGGCCGATTCTACAGGTTCTACCGGAAGATTGGATATCATACTGGATATGAATGTACCAGTAACTGTTACTATTGGCCAAACACAGATACCGGTCCGCAAGCTTTTACAGCTTGGTCCCGGCTCAGTGTTGAAGCTCGACAAACCTATTGATACGCCAGCCGACTTGTTTTTGAAGGATATCAGATTTGGCACAGCAGATGTAGTAGTGGTGGATGGTAAATTTGCTGTCAGAATAAAACAGATTATTGGTGCCGGTAATGGCGATACAGCAGAGGAACAGAAGTCAGATGACAAATAACAGAAGGCAGAAGACAAAATGCAGAGGACAGAGATCTATGTTGAAAATCCATCAACAGTGGAACAAAAGTTTAGTTGTTGGTTGTCTGTCCTCTTTTTCTGATATAAGGATGCATAATGGCAAAAACTAAAAAGCCAAGGGGTGGCTCAGCTTCGTTCTCACAAACTACTCGAGAAGGGCTGATCTCTATAGACGCAGGAGACCATCTTGGTACGCCGTTAGCTTCCTACAGCAACATAATCTTGGCTTTGGGACTTGTGGCAATTCTTGCTACACTATTAATTCCATTGCCTACGCTGTTGCTGGATACCTTTTTGGCCTGTAGTATTTCGTTGTCGGTAGCTGTGTTAATAATTACTCTGTCATCGAAAGAGGCGATTGAGCTATCTGCCTTTCCTTCTTTGCTTCTTTTTGTGACGTTGTTTCGTCTATCTCTTAATGTGGCCTCAACCAGACTGATACTTTTACAGGGTGATGCCGGGAAAATTATCCAGACTTTCGGCGGTTTCGTTGCAGGCGGTAGTTTGGTTGTCGGTTTGGTGATATTCTTAATCATTGTTATTATCCAGTTCATTGTGATTACAAAAGGCGCCGAGCGGATAAGCGAAGTATCTGCTCGTTTCACCCTTGATGCTATGCCCGGCAAGCAGATGGCTATTGATGCAGACCTAAACGCCGGGATTATCACGGATGCTCAGGCTAATGAACGCCGAGCAAAAATCGTAAAGGAAAGCGAATTCTATGGTGCAATGGACGGTGCCAGTAAATTCATCCGAGGCGATGCAAAGGCGGGCCTGATAATTACCGCAGTCAATATCATCGGCGGCATAGCTATGGGTTATTCCCACGGTATGACAATCGCCGATGCTATAAAGACCTATTCTATCCTTTCAATTGGTGATGGGTTGGTCAGTCAAATTCCATCTGTAATAATATCTGTCAGCTCGGGCTTTTTGGTCACCAAAATCTCGTCAAGCCATAGTGTCGGTCAGGACATCTCAAAGCAGTTTCTAAGAACCAGCAGTCCATTGGTGACGGCGTCTTTCATTATTGCGTCGATGGCATTGGTTCCGGGCCTACCGAAGGTGCCTTTTATATTGTTAGCTGCTGGAACCGGTTTAATTGGACGAATGGTAGCTCAGTCTGAGAAGGACCGTCAGAAATCAGTCAAACCCACACATAAAAAGACTGAAAAAGAGCCGTTTGAATCCGTCTTAGAAGGATTAGATGTTGATAAAGTTTCAGTACATGTTGGTGTTCGGCTGATTAGTATGGTTGACCCTCGCAAAAGCAATGCTATTTTCGAGCGTATTGGAGCGCTGCGCAGAAGCTTCGCTCAGCAGTTCGGTATTATTATCCCACTGGTACGTTTACGGGACGATATTAATCTTGAGCCAAAGGCATACGAGATCAAACTCTCAGAAATGCCGGTGGCCAAGGGTCGGCTGGAACCTGATATGTATCTGGCGATGGATCCCGGAACTGTTCAAAACAAAATACAGGGCATTAAAACGACTGAACCTGTTTATGGTCTGCCTGCTTTGTGGGTCACAAAGGAAGACAAAGAAAAGGCCGAATTAAATGGATATACCGTAATCGACCCAGAATCCGTTTTTATAACCCATTTATCCGAAACACTGAAAAGACATGCTGATGAATTGCTAACCCGCGAGGATGTGCAGCTTCTTGTCGATCGGCTCCGCAAGAATCAGCCGTCTTTAGTAGGAGAATTAGTTGGTACCGATGGCCAAATATCAATCGGATTGCTTCAACGCGTGCTTAAAAACCTCTTAAAAGATGGAATTCCTATTCGCGAATTAACCACCATACTTGAGTCATTGTCTGAGCACGCCTCAAAAACCAAAAACGTAGTAGCTTTGACCGAGTTGGTTCGTAAATCTCTAAGCAGAATTATTACCGAATTGTATAAAGACGAGGCTGGCACAATTTCAGCTATAACCCTTGAGCCTGTATGCGAGCATCAAATTATGTCAAATTTGCGAGAGGAAGCAGGTCAAATAGTCTTATCGTTGCCGACGGAGATGGTAATGCAACTCAGTAGAAACATTGTACAAGCCTGGAAAACAGCGATGGACAAGGGCAAAGACAAGATAGTGCTACTGTGCGATTCGAGATTACGCTCACTACTGGCAATAATGTTATCACGAACAGTGCCGTTGTTACCAGTAATAGCTTATGACGAAATCGTGCTCGGAACCGATATAGAACCAATAGAAGCCATAACCATTCAGCAGAATGAGGCAGCAGTAACCGAAGGACAGGGACAGATGACCCTCGCGGCTCAAACCTCGCAATAAATTGACCTCGGTGAGCTTGGTCGAGTCGCGGAGTTGAATAATTAATATGTTGGAGTCCCGAGAGGACATGAGTCAATAAGATAGGGAAGATGAATTATGCCATTACACGTTAGATCAATTGCAGTAAGTATTGCTGTGATATGTTTTTTCGGCTTGAGTTTTATTAGTTGGATTAGTGGTCTTTCGCCATTTATCTGCTGCAAGAGGGCTCTGTTAGGAGCAGTAATAACTTACATAGCAGCCGCCTTAGGCGTAAAGGCGATTAACGCTATTTTAACCGGTGCGATGATTACCAGCCGGGTGAATCGCGATTTAAACAAAGCACGGTCGAAGCGGAAGGATAAGACAAGTGACATTAAAGACTAAAGAAATTCCTGTGGATGGCAGTAATGTGGAGTCTCAGCAAAGCCGCCGGAAGGAGACCAAGGAAAGTGCGGAGCATCTAAAGGCTGTTGCGGCACGCACGTACTCGGACCAAAAAAGGCCCACCCACGGCCCGCCTTGGCGAGACGACGAGTTAATAGTCCAGTTCCTGCCTATGGTTCATAAAATAGCTCACCGCGTCGCTGTCTATCTTAAACCGCCGCTATCGTTCGAGGATTTGGTCTCTGCAGGTACAGTTGGATTGGTTAGGGCTGCCCGCGATTTTGACTTATCCCATCAGGTTGAATTTCAAACTTATGCCTATATCAGAATAAAAGGAGCTATCCTTGACGAGCTGAGAAGCTCATCATTGCTGCCCGCAAATGTTAGCAAACAGATTCGAAATGCCCGCCAGTTTTGTCAAAAAATCATTGAGCAGACAGGCAATTCGCCCACCGATGGAGAGTTGGCTGAAAAACTTGGAATAACGGTTGAGGAAGTTTATCAGTTGTTTGAAAATGCCCGTATCCAGAATTTCGTCTCAATCGATGGATTGATGAGTGAACACACCTCGCTGGCTGGTTTTATATCTGCCCGTCACGGGCGTGACCCAGCCACTCCTGATAAGCAATTGGAGCAGGCTGAGCTTGTAGAAAAATTAAGTGAGGCCATACAGCAACTGGACCAGCGACAACGGCAGGTCATTTTGCTTTATTATCGGCAGCATCTTACGATGAAGCAAATAGCCGATATATTAAAGATTACCGAATCACGTGTCAGCCAGTTACATTCAAGTGCTCTGTTCAGCTTATCCGTAAAATTAAGGCAGTGGAAAGATGACAGATAATGATTATAACATAATAAAGCCGGTAGATAATTTACAAAATATCACGAGTTTAGCTCCAATAAAGGACCGTGAAGAAAGAAAGCGCCGGCAGTCAGGGCAACGAGGCCGATGGCGTAAACAGGATCAAAACCGACTTCATCAGGCTGAACCGCATTCCGCCGAGGCGGACCTTAGACAATCTGCCGACCATAGTGAAGAACACGAATCCGTTGAAGATGGATTGACTAAATCGATAGATTCAGAGAACGGCACGAGTAAATTCACCGACAACGAAAATAACGGGCACTCTATTGATTACTGTGCCTAATCCGGTATGTCCCTGGTCGAAAGTAGTGGAAGGCTAAAAACAGATGGATAAAGTTTTGAGGCGTATTCTAAGAAGTGACGAGGTTAAGCTGGAAGGCCAAGTCACGCTACAGATGAAGCAGCTACAATCCCCGGCACAACCGAGTTCGCAGAAGACGGCCAAGCAACCAGCCGCAGTGGAAATTGTAGAAAACCATCCCGAATTTGCCGTAATACAAATAACTTGCTGCTGTGGTGAAAAAATGCATTTGAGGTGTGAATTCGCCGGCGCTGAAATTTGCTCGCCTAAGGAGAGTGAATCCACCGGTGACGGATAAATCTACAAGAAATAGGCCCCGACTTCGCAGCAGCTTGAAGGTGAAGGAACCTTTATGAAGACAGAAGTCAATAATCAGAAATTAAAAGTCTATAAAATAAAGTTTAATTTCTGTTTTGTATTTGTTGACCATATTTAAAGAAAAGATAGTTGGAGAAATAGTAATGCGAATTAAACAAAAAATTATATTCTTAGCGATTTCTTTATTACTTCTGTCTTTGATACCAAGCTGTACGGAATCCGAAAGACAGGTGGATACTGTTTCTCGAACCGGTTCTGCAGTTCAAATTAGCAGCTCGACTGCTTTTGGCCCTGACTTTGATTATGTGGCTCAGTCGAGCGATGCTAATCCCCAGAGGGAGTCAGCCGAAGCCTCGACGAGGTTTGAGCAGCAAAACCGCCAAGATATGATTGCCAAGAGATTTCCAGGACCTACTCTTCAAGGACGGACTGTTGTGGAATCCGCTATAGAACTATCAGAAAAATATGCTAAAATTTCCGAAGAGGCATTGGTCCTGCGAGAGAGAAACCAGAATCTCGTTGATGAAAACCGTAAGTTCAAAGAGCAAAGCAGTAGGTTTGAAGCTGATTTGAAGAAGACACAAAAGGAGTTAGCCGAGGCAAATGACCTTCTTATTGAGATGCGAGTTGAGCTAAATAACTGGAAGATGGATGTTCTTGGATTTAGGAATGAGATTCGCCAAGCTGAAACAGCTCAACTGGAGGCCCTACTTAAGATACTTAGGGTTCTCGGTGGGGAGATTACGGCTGAATCAACGTCGAGCGAGAATAAAAGCTAAGCTATAGTATTTATCAGCGATGGCTGTCCAGTCAGGATCTGATTATGCTTTAAATCGGATTGAGTCAGATGAATAATTTGAGAACAATACTATCACGATTCATTAAATACTGGTTGTGGCTGATCATTTTACTGGTGCCGGTTCTCTGGGCAGGTTGTCAGGTTTATAGAGCTTCTAAATCTATGCCAGAGTACTCATATCTAAATCCATTGACAGATATTGCTACCATTGGCAGAGTTACTATTGTCGAGTTGGACAACAATTCGGCTTACCCGAAAATTTCTGCTGATGTAACGGAAGCGCTTTTTCTTGCTTTGCAAAAAAAGCAGGTTTTCGGCTTAACAGTGGTCTATCAAGACGACCCTGCCTTCCGAAGCTTGAAGATTGAACCGGATGCGGTGTATTACACCCTTGAGCAGTTATACGCAATAAGCAAAACGCTCAAGTGCCATGCGGTATTGGTCGGGACTGTTACCCAATATAAACCCTATCCTCATATGGCCATTGGTCTTCGTTTAAGACTTTTAGACCTCAGTAATTGTCAGTTGCTGTGGGCAGTAGAACAGGTTTGGGATAGTACCGATAAAACGACTAAAAGTAAGATAAAAAGGTATTTCCAAAGTCAAGTACTTTCAGGTGTTGAATCTTTACGTGAACAGGTGACAGTTATTAGCCAACTGGAGTTTGTCAGATTTGTAACTTACGAGGTTGCGGAAACTTTACAACCCAAAAAATAAAATAATGAAAATTAATAAAAATCGACTCTTCCAGAGGGAAGCTTTAACATAAAAAGGGAAAATTTGGTAAAATGATTAAAGTTTTGAACAAAACGTGCGAAAATGGTTGTAGATTCAAGGTTTTGAAGGAATAACAATGTTATGATAGAAAAGATTAATATAAGTCAAATTCAAGATATCTTAGGGAAATTGTCCAGTAAACAGCCCGATGTGTCCAAGACTCCGGTAGATAATAGCACGGATGCGTCGTTACAGGTCGATTACGCCAGTTTAATTAGCCAAGCCACACAGATTCCAGAGACAGATGAAGAAACTATCCAAAAGGCAAAAGAGCTTTTACGCTCTGGCCAGCTTGAAAGCCTGGAAAACATTCGAGAAGCGGCAGAGAATATCGTAAGATACGGTATTTAAAAGCTTTAAAGTAGAGGCTTTTTAATCGCCAGGGCAACGGCGGATAGCTAATACCAAGCTGAGATGGAATTCATAAACTCGACGAGAAATTTTGTACACGTGGTACTGTCTAGGTACTCATCCCTCACATCTCTGTTTACCTGCTCAGGTCGCATAATAAAATTGTAATGGAACTATCGAATATGGAGTTAGAAGCTTCAATAGTGACCAAGTTTAGAAAGCTCTGGAAGCATTACTTCCTGCAAAGCGTACTGGCTACTACTCTTTTCTCTATTCTCGTCGTCATCTTGGGTAGAGAAAAAATGGTCTTGATCAGCACGATGGGTGCCACCACATTTATCGTATTTGCAATGCC
>CAZVUF010000049.1:0-13582 GCA_964629355.1 uncultured Pirellulales bacterium
GGTGGTATCCTGACTAAGCCGGGGCAATGCTCGCCGAGGTAAAGCTCATTCACTGTGCCGTATGTAGGCGAATCCTTTCGCTCATCGTACAGTGCGATCTTTATCATTCCCTTAACCACATAGAAATGGTCGGTTTGTTTCTTATGATAGTGCCATGCTTTTACGACACCGGGATAAGTTGTAGTAAAATAGACTTGGCCGAACTTTTCGAACCACGGATCATCTGCCCGCATAATCTCACCTAATCGGCCTCGTTCATCAGGGATAACCTTGGCACGGTGAGCAGCGATCCCTTCGATAAGTTTACCGGAACTGCGTATAATCAGTCCTTCATCTGCAAAGACTGTTTTTAGGGGCGATATTTTTTTGTTCATTGTGGCGGCTCCTTCTCCACATATTCATTAGCCCTGATAAGCGATTCGAATGTTCCTGCATCCGTCCACCAACCGTTGAGTATATCGTAGGCCAACTGTCTTTTGGCAATATAAGCGTTGTTGACATCAGTGATCTCGAGCTCCCCGCGGTCCGATGGCTTGAGTGTTCGTATAATGTCAAATACGGAGGCATCATAAAAATAAATGCCTGTTACTGCATAATTTGATTTAGGCCTTTTTGGCTTTTCATTGATGCTAATAATTCTATCTCCCGAAATCTCTGCAACGCCGAATCGCTGAGGGTCGTCAACCTCCTTTAGCAAAAGCCTGGCGCCTACTTTCTGAGCGATAAATTTATCTGCGCAGTCTTTTAGATCGTCTTCGAAGATGTTGTCGCCGAGGATTACGACAAGATTGCGTTCGTTTGTGAAGTTTTCCGCCAGTGCCAAAGCTTGTGCGATTCCGCCTGCTTCATCCTGTACCTTGTATGTAAATCGGCAGCCAAAATCTTTTCCGGAGCCCAGCAGACCGACTACGTCTCCCATATGCTCAATACCGGTCACGATTAGGATTTCCTCCATACCGATAAAGATCAGTTTTTCTATTGGGTAGTAGATCATAGGTTTGCGTCCGATAGGGAGCAGATGTTTGTTTGTGACTTTGGTTAGTGGCATCAGGCGTGAACCTGTGCCACCAGCCAGAATTACACCCTTTAGGTCCATTTGAATTTCCTTATCGGTTTTACTAAACTTCGAGATTCTAAGGCCGAACGGCACTTGTGTCAACTGTAGATGTCTGTTTCCAAAGATTTTGGAATTGTTTCAAAAGCCTAACTTTTTGAGTTTTATTAGCTATCCCGCATTTCACAGGGCTTTAAATTGTAAGATAATATTAGCGGTAAGAGCTGTTTTCAGGAAATGGTTGAAAACCATTTTGGTGATGGAATTGTGGGATTTGGAAAGTGATCTTCCAATGGGCGTATATTTGCGATTATTTTTTAGTTCGTTTTGAGACGATTTCTTAGCCGGTGATTGCTTTCCAGCTCTGATTAAGTTCCTCCATCAGATTAAGTGCTTCTCGGATCATTTGGGGGTCACATTTCGAATTAGCCTCGGCGAGGCGCTTATTTATAAAGCAATAAAGACTCCTAAGGTTGACAGCTATTTCACCACCCGTTTCCACATCCAGGACAGCATTGAGCTCATAGATTATATCCTGTGCTCTATTGATGTATCGGCCTTTCATTTCGTAATTTTTTGCTTCCAGCTCCTTAATAGCCAGCTTCATGAACTTAATTGCGCCGTCGTAGAGTAGTACAATAAGCCGGCCTTTGCCCTGGGTGGTAACTGTGGCATTTTGATATGCTGAGATCCCTTTCATTAGTATTACTCCCTTATGTTTCCTACAAGAATTAAAGCCCAGCATCTGGCTTTACCATCCCCCCTGTCTCGGCCTTTTTGCTTTGACGGGGCACTTTGCACAGAGGAATCGCCGAAACAAGTGGTTGCCAAATCCAATCAGGCTGTGTTGTAATAAATGAGCAATTTAACCTGCACAGGGAGATGACGCTCCTATACCGTCATCTCCCTGCACGCTGCTATAATCTAATGCTTGAGCAAGCCGCTATTTTTATCTGAGCAGTGTCAAAGCCATCTGAGGTATACTGTTAGCCTGAGCCAGCATCGCGGTACCAGCTTGTGCCAGCACCTGGTTTCTGGTCATCGTTGACACTTCAGTAGCCACATCGACATCTGAAATACGGGATTCGGCTGCCATCAGATTCTCAGACTGATTATCAAGCACTGCACGTGTGCTTTCCAGGCGGTTCATGTTGTAGCCGAATTTGGCAGCAGCAGAAGTCGAAGCACCAATGGAAGTGTCCAGGCTGGTTAAAGCTGTCGCTGCGCTGGCTGCCGTGGTGATATTCATTGAGTAAAGGCTGAGACCACTACTGGTTAACTTACTGCCGACAACCTCAATCTTATCATTTGTACCATCTCCGAAGCGTACAGTCCTTGTAGCAGAGTTATCGAGCATCTTAATGCCGTTAAATTCAGTCGCTCCTGCGATACGAACGATCTCTGCGGCCATTTGGTCAAACTCGTTATCCATGATGGTTCGCTGGGCAGAAGAATATGAGCCGGTAGAGGCTTGCTCAGCTAATTGTTTCATTCTCACCAGAAGCGAGTCGATTGTACTAACTGCACCTTCCATGGTCTGCAACATACTAATACCGTCCTGAGCATTACGAGAACCCTGTTGCAAAACTTCGATGTCGGCACGCATCAACTCACGAACAGCCATGCCGGCTGCGTCGTCCTTTGCACTGCTGATACGCAAGCCAGATGACAGCCTTTCGACTGATTTGGCCAAGGCATCGTAGCTTTGTCCCAAGTACCGTGCAGCGTTTGCTGCCATAAGATTGTTCTTAATTGCTAACATACCTTTGACTCCTTAAAAAAATACCCAACGATTTTGTGTTTTTACCCTAAGCCTTTACCGGGCAACAAACACACCATAAAAATTTACCCGGTACCCCACCAAAGGCGGGAACTCTTTTATTGTCATTATCGATGAAAACAAGCCGGACTTAAGGGCTTTCTATT
Source organism: uncultured Pirellulales bacterium (assembly GCA_964629355.1). Lineage (GTDB taxonomy): Bacteria > Planctomycetota > Phycisphaerae > Sedimentisphaerales > Anaerobacaceae > CAZVUF01. The sequence continues at coordinate 2,981 of CAZVUF010000049.1, forward strand.
GGGAAAAAAACGCAAAATCGTTGGACCTGTAATATTGTTTTTGCAGCTACTGATATCGTTCCCAAAAGCTTAAAGCGGTAAAAAATAAAAAAAAAATTATAATACCACCCAACTTATTCTCGAAAATCTACCAATGGAATCCAAGGATTTAGAATTGCAGCCCCCGCTTATGTTTTCGCAGAAAGCTGCGGGGGGCGAGAATTCAAGTGGCGAGCAAAAAGGTCGAAAGAGCCTCAGAAATGCTCTTTCGTGCACGGTTTGGCGCTGTTAAGCAGTGTTCATCGTCGTTTTTAGGAAGTTTTTCGGTTAATCAAACTTTGACAGAATAGTAAACAAGCGTACAATGTGGCCAGTAACAAAGGAACAAAACCTTACACGTCCAAATAGGAGACTTCCGTTGTTACAAATTAATGACAGAGAGAACGAAAACTACACACAAGGCAGAAAAAGCTGCGGGGACAGCAAAAAAACTGCCTGTGATATTTCTCTCTCCAGTTTGACCGTGGGTCAAGCTCTGGACTTGGCGTTTTCCTACTACGATATCGGACGTCTGTTGGAGGCTGAACAACTCTGCCAGTTGATCCTTCAGAAGATTCCCCATCAAATCGATGCGATGCAGTTACTTGGGTCTATTTTTAGTAAAACAGGTCAATACGCCGAAGCGGTACAGCTTCTCCGAGAAGCCGTCAAGCAAGCACCCGGTCACGCCAACTTGCATAACAACCTGGGAATGGCGCTGCATCGGCTGGAAAAGCCCGATGAGGCCATACAGGAGTTCAGGAAGGCTCTTGAAATTCGACCGGATTTTGCAAAAGCTCACAACAACCTCGCTGTTGCGCTAATGAAGCTGAACCGTCTGGATGAAGCAGTAGCCGCTTGCAAAGAGGCAATCCGCTTTCAGAGCGATTTCAAGGAGGTATACAACAATCTCGGGCTGGCGCTCAAGAAAAAGGGAGAGCTGGAAAAAGCGATTGCCTCATTTAAGAAAGCGGTCAACCTTGACAACAAATATGCAGAGGCCTTAAGCAATCTCGGTTTAGCACTGATTGCTCAAGATAAACTGAAAGAGGCGGCTGAATACCTGCAAAAGACGGTGAGCTTGGCCCCAAATTCAGCCGAATTCCGCAATAATTTGGGTGTTCTCTTTAACCGGCAGGGGTGTTTTGAAGGAGCTGTCGCCGCAAGCGAAAAGGCTATAGCTATGCGCCCGGACTACGTGGAAGCCCATAACAATCTTGGTACTGCTTTAATCGAACTTGGCCAATTCTCAGAAGCAAAAGCCGCTTTTGAAAGAGCGATTACCATTGATCCTGGATGCGCAGAGGCGCATCACAATCAATCACTTGTCCTCCTGCTGACGGCTCAATTTGAGGAGGGATGGAAAGAATACGAATGGCGCTGGAGACATAAAGGTTTTTCCACACCTCTACGACCATTCCCTCAGCAATGGTGGAATGGCTCTGTGGAAGAGGTGGCAAAACTGCTTGTATGGGGAGAACAGGGTATCGGCGATGAAGTGCAGTTTTCAGGGCTTATCCGACATATAGTATCAAGGGGCATTAAAGTGGTTATTGAATGTGATCGCCGCTTGGTGCCGCTTCTCCGGGGAAGTTTTCCAGGGACAATTGTTGTTGAACGGACCGACCCTCCATCGCCTTTGCTTAAAGACCCATCAATATCTCATCAGATTCCAATGGCTTCTATCCCTCGCGTGCTGGGATTGGCGCCGAATTCCATGTCGTTTCAGAATCCTTTTATAATCCCCAGCGAAAAGGAACGCGATCGAATCCGTAGCGAATATAAAGCGGATGGAGAGCCTGTATTGGTAGGGATAAGCTGGAGAAGCGGGAACAGACAAGAGGGCCAGAAAAGGTCTATCGGATTGGATTACTGGGGCTCCATATTGAATACTCCGGGAGTGCGATTTGTGAATCTACAATATGGTGAGTGTTCAAGGGAATTGCAAGCAGCCCATAACCGGTTCGGTGTGAAGGTTTTGGAAGATGAAAAGATTAATCCTCTTAGGGACCTGGAAAGCTTTGCCGCCCAAGTTGCTGCGATGGACCTGGTAATCTCTGTGGACAATTCAACGGTTCATTTCGCTGGGGCTCTGGGAGTCAAGGTGTGGACCATGTTGCCCACCGTGCCAGACTGGAGGTGGGGGCTGGAAGGTGACAAAACACGCTGGTATCCCACTATGTGCCTGTTTCGGCAGGAAGAGAGGGGAAAGTGGGAACCGGTTATTTCAAAGGTAGCCAGAGAACTTATTTCGTTCATCAACCAGGATGAAAATCGATAATTTGGCATCATCATAAAAACCTAAGTTGAACGATTTCCCCATTTTCTAACTAAGAACTATAGATTGGCGGCTGTGTTATAACAACTTTATATGTTTAAGGGCAAAATCTTACTGCCTTGCAGAAGACATTGTGCTGTTTAAGGTTAATGCAGATGATTATCCGTTGTATTTTGGAGAAATCGTATTAGATCTTTGTATTTACAATTTTATTTAGAACAGATTGGCAATTATGAACTGCTTTTATCGGACTGCGAAACTAAATCAATCCAGGATTTATCTACATTAGCATATTTATAGATTCGTCAGTAACTATTAATTGTGATTCTGAATCGTCATGATAGCTATGATGGCTGTTCTTGGGGCTGTTTATCAGCCGTTCTTCAGCGATATTTCCGTCAGAATCGCCCCCTTCAGCAGAGTGTTGGTGTTGTAATAAACCATTCTCTAAACTGTCTCCGGTGAGAGCTCTATCCGTGTTCGATTCAAACTGATCAGCTAATTGCACTTCGAGCTGTTTTATCTGTATTCCGCAATCCGCGAGGGTTCGTATAATCTGGGGTATCGCCTGTTCAATCTCATACTTAGTTTCAGCTTTGCTGACTTCCATTAGACCGGTAATCTGGTTTTGCTGTTCTTGGAATCTTACAAAAACGTTTCCTAAATCTGGTGGCTCAAGCCGAATCGTAACACACCGATCTGCCTGTTGTAAAGAGGCACGAATAGATTCGGTAACCTGTTGACTTATGTTGGTGGAAATACCGTTTTGTGAAATCTGTACTTGTTGATTGGCAGTATTTACAATCTGGCTGGAGGTTCGTGGCTGCTCTAAAACAAAGCTGTGAGCGTTGTTGAGAGTTAACATCCGTTCGAGATCTGAATTGGGACTTTTATCGGACGTGGAGTTAGGGAGGTTTTTAGTCTGACTAATGCTTACTTGGAGCTCTGAAATATTCGGCTTTTGTATAGAAATGTTGCTTGCGCGATTATCGAGTGTTTCCTTTTTACGGTCCATCAGAAGTTTTTCGAGTGTTTTAACATCTGTAATGTTGTTGACTACTTTCGTAGATGGCTCAGAAACGATCGGTTTCTCAGTAATAATTGTAGATTTTACCGTAATGACCGGCGTTTTTTGCTCGGCTTCGATAGGTTTTTTCTGGACGGTCGAGAGACCTAAGTCTAATAAGGGTGTTTTTTTCCCGGTAGAACCGGTTATTGTGTTTGTACCTGCTTGTTCTTCTTTTCTATTAGCGATGATTTTTTGACTGTTATCAGCTTTTTCATTTCGGGAGTTTGGACTATTTGGCTCGAACGATCTCGTCGGTGTTATATTATCTTTTTGATGCTGTGCAAAACTCACTTTACCAGATGTGAGTTGTAGCTTTAGATGAGAATAATCGCCTTTCTGAAGGATGGCTTTATCAGTTAAAGATAGACCATCGACAACATATGTAAAGACTGGTTTTGGCGTGGTTTTGGATGCGTCGTTTGTTAGCTGTGCAGTTTGAGTCAGAGTCTTTTCCGGCGTTTGTTGTTGGCGAGAACCATTAGCTATAATAGTAACTTTATTACCAGATATCAAATTGGCATTTGATAATTTTTGATTAGGCTCGGCTCGTAGTGGATTTACGGATAGAGAAATTCCGACTGCTGAGTTATTAGTTTTAGACTTTTCTTTGTTTGTATTTTCATTAACTTTTTGTTGATTTGTTGTTTTACTATCTTTATCTTTGATGATTGTTAAGTGCTTGACGTCAGAGTTTTTATTAGTATCACCAGTAGCGATATTATCGGTCGTTGTTTCTGGGGTATTATTAGCTACGCGTGGATTATCAACAGAGTTGAGGATAAATGGCGTTGTATTTTTCGGTGTTTCATACTTTGGTGATGTTGTACCATTGCCGACTGTATTCAACAAAGCATTACTGATAGCCAATAAGCTGCTATTCATATATTGAACCTTAAGAATAATCCTTCTATTATCAGCAAGCAGTATGCCACTAATTGATAACAGTCGCTTTATATGGCAGTAAGTAGTTATTATATAAAGGATTAGGAACGATAAACAAATGATGATTATTATAAAACATTTCGCTGTTAGCAGTGGCTGCGGAGAAATGTTCCATAAAAGTTGGAAAGAACTTCCGACTTAACTTATCCGACATTTTATAAAATTTATTCTAAATATCGCTCATTGTTAAAAAACGAGCCGGTGTGTATAGAATTCTGACATTGCCGTTATCATGCATATAGCCGAATATTTGAGTCAAAAAACCATTTTTTTTGGCTTCCATCCGTAAAATAGCAAACTTCAATGCATTGGCACGATTATTGCTCACTTTATTGATAAAAGTTAGGTTATATGGAGATGCTTTGGAGAAAAAAGTGGCTAAGACAAGCATCATAACGCATTTACTTGAGGCTGGTATTAAGGCTGAAAGCCTTCGTCAGCAGGCAATTGCCAGCAATATTGCTAATCTCGAAACTCCCGGCTATCGCAGGATTGATGTCAGATTTGAAGAGCTACTTACCAAGGCATTAGACGAAGCTGGTTCGGTGGATCTTACAGAGATAACACCGCAGCTTCATCGGCCTAAGCAGACACCGGTAAAGTCAAATGGTAATGATGTTAATTTGGAAGCTGAGGTGGGTGAAATGGTTAAGAACACACTTCTGCATAAGGTTTATATTCGCCTACTAAACAAAAAGTACAGCCAGATAGAATTGGCTATGAGTGAACAAACAAGATAGTAGTTTGCTGTTATTAAGATATAGAATGACCGCAATATAACAAGAATAGGATAAAGCACATGGAAGTTAACAATATCTTTGGCCCCATAGATATATCGGTTTCAGGTATGCGGGCTCAGGGAAAAAGTATTGAAGTTATCTCATCGAATGTTGCTAATGCCCGGACAACTGATGCAGGTGAAGGTGAACCCTACCGCAGACTTGAGGCTGTGCTCAAAGCAGAGACAGATAGTATTGGAGGTGTGACTGTCGCGGATATAGCTAAAGATATGGGAGATTTCGAAAGAATTTTTGACCCCAGCAATCCTCAGGCGGATGAACATGGGTATGTGGCTATGCCCAACGTAAATCTACCGATTGAAATCATGAATCTCAATATCGCAAAACGTACATATCAAGCCAACGCGGCAATTCTTAAACGTTACCAAGAAATGATAGAAACGACACTTGAACTACTGCGATAAGTGAGGGACGACGCAATGGTAAATCTAAATGCCAATGTAAGCTCTATAGTTCCCAGCACCGATAAAGTGATGCCTCAGATAGAAAAGGCAATTACCGAAAAGGCAGATTTTACAAAAGCTGTTAAAGCCATCGGACAATTTATATCCGAGGTTGATGACCTGCAGCAATCTTCGGATATGTCCATAAAGGATTTGTTAGCGGGCAAGAATAACGATATCACTTCGGTAGTATCAGCCGTAGCCAAGGCTGATATGAGTTTCAAGCTGCTTGTAGGTGTTAGAAATAAGCTGATTGAGGCCTACAAACAGACAATGAATATGCAGCTGTAATGACGAGGTATTCCCGCTTTCGCAGGAAAAGGCTTGACCCTGGCTTCAGAGAGTTTAGTTGAGCCGCGAAGGCAGAGGAACGAAAGACGAGGATGAGCTTCTTTCAGAAGATAGTTTTAATCTGGCAAAAGGTAAGCCTTGTACAAAGGGCTTTGCTGATAGCAGTTGTTCTGACATTTCTTATTATCGGCGCACTTCTTATTCACTGGGCTCGTAAACCTGATATGAGAATATTGTATCAAGGCTTGTCCCCGGAAGAAGCGGCTAAGATTACAGACAAAATCAGCGAAAAAGGCATTCCTTACGAATTGAAAAGCGGGGGGACAACTATCTATGTGCCAGAAGAACAGGTCTATCAACTTCGGCTGGATATGGCAAAAGAAGGGCTTCCTTTGGACCAGCAAGGTGGTTACAAGATATTTGACAATGAGAAAATCGGGATAAGTCCTTTTGTGCAAAATGTTAATCTCAAACGCGCGCTTCAGGAAGAACTCGCTAAAAGCATCCAGATGATAGATGGTGTGATGCATGCACGAGTTCATATAGTAAGTCCTGAGTCCGCCTATGGCGGACTGTTCAGCTCTGAAGCCGGAAGAACTACCGCCTCTGTGGTACTTCGGCTAAGACCCGGTTACAGCTTAAGTGCCTCAAATGTCGCCTCAATTACCAATTTGGTTGCTGGCAGCGTTGAAGGACTCAGCCCTGAAAATATCACCGTGGTGGATAGTCAGGGTCATCTTCTTTCCGGTAGCTCAGACCACACTGTCGCAAGTGGAGCCGGCACTGTTGCCGATCACAAGGAAAGGATTGAGCAAAGCTTGGCCAGGAAGGTTGAGGATATGCTAACTGCTGTTTTAGGGCCAGGCCGGGCAGCGGTGAGGGTCAGCGCTAATATTGATATGAATAGCGTCAGTACTGTTACTGAAAGTTATGACCCAACCGCAAAAGTGGCATCAAAGGAAGAGATTACAACTAAATCTGAAGTCGAACAGGGCAACGCACCAGCCGCTGGTGGAACAGCTACACCAGGAAGTACGAAGAAAGATGAAATAATTGTCACTGAATACGAGGTCGGCAAGACCGTAAAGCAGGAGGTTATTCTGCCGGGCGAAATAAAGTCACTGTCAGTAGCAGCTTTCGTTGACTTGTCGGTTTCCGATGCGAATGGAGCTGGTTCTTCAGAACCCACTAATAGCGGTCAAATGATAATGCCGTTATCGGATGTGGAAGAAATTATTAAAAATGCACTTGGCCTTAAGCAAACGGACTTACTTAAAGTTGTCCATGTGAAATTTTACCATCCGGCTAAATCGCTGCTGGACGAAGAGCTGTCTGGTGGGCTTGATTTTATAGCGATTGCCCGCCATGCTTCGTTAGGAATTATGGCGATTTGCGCATTGCTTGTGCTTCGGATATTCAGAGGCGCAAAGAGAAAAGCGAAACTGGGGGCTGAGCCTGGACATGAGGGGACCGACAGTCTTGCTTCAGACGGAAGCACAAGTTCGGAATCATTAGTGTTGCGCAGACAGATTGCTAATGCTCTGGAAAGCAATCCTGATCGCGTCAGGCAATTGTTTACGAGTTGGATTGAAGAAAAGGCGAGCTAAATAGATGGCATTGACGGGGAAGCAAAAAGCTGCAATGTTACTAATGGGCCTGGATGCTGCCGTTGCTGCGGAACTGGTCAAGGGTCTTGACCAAAAGGTGGTTCAGGAATTGGCCGTGGAATTGGCATATATGGATGCCGCCGGTTTTAAAAGCGGCAAGCAAAGCACCAAAGTTGTGCAGCAGTTTCACGATTCGCTGCAGGCCAATCAGGCATTTCACCTCAACGGTTTTCTGAACGAAGTGTTAAGAAGTACAGTGGGCGATGAGAACGCAGGGCAGATTCGGACCCAGATACAGGATCTATTGTGCAAACGTGACCCATTCGTGTTTATTAGTTCCGTCGATGCACAAACGATAGCCTCGGTTCTGGAGAATAAGCACCCTCAGACTGCGGCGGTAGTTTTATCTGGATTGCCGGCGAAAAAAAGCTCAGAGGTGCTCGACTTTTTAAACGGGGGCGTGCGAATTAGTGCCATCGGCAGGATGAGCAGTTGCGAGACTATGACGGCCGAAGCACGGGCAGAAATAGCAGAAGCAGTTTGCAGACGTCTTGAGGCTATTGCAGTCGGTGGTACAGATAAAGCTTTACCATCTTGGCCTGAGCAGTCTTTGAGGAAAGTGGCTGTGATTTTGCGAAACCTGGGTAGAGAGATTCGGGATGGTCTGCTCGGCGCGATACAACGCAAAGACAGCCGGGTCGGTGACATGGTGGCTGACTTAATGATAGTGTGGGAAGATATCCCCTATGTTGCGGACAGCTCGCTGCAAGAAGCATTGCAACGAATTGATATAAGGAAATTAGCACTGGCGTTGGTCAAGGCCGACGATAGGCTCGTTCGGAAAATAAGGTCCAATATCTCCGGTATGGCGACGACCATGCTGGATGAGGAATCGCTACTTGTGTCAGCTTACAAAGAGAAAGATGTTGAAGAGGCCAGAGAGGAAATTGTCCACATCCTTCGCGAAATGGATGAGAAAGGTGAACTTGCATTTATAGAAGAGGAATGTGATGTCTGATGAAGTTAAGGCCAATATTTTCGGGCACGGAGAAGAAGTAAGCGGCCTCGTAACAAAAATCGTCAGTCAGAAAGATATCAGTGCAAAAGGTTTAAAAGAGGGATTACGTAAATGACATTGTCGGGTAAACAAAAAGCTGCAATGTTGCTGATGAATCTGGATACTGCGACTGCTGCTGAGCTGCTCAGGGGACTTGACTCCGAAGAGATTCAAGAGATTGCCATGGAGGTTGCACTAATTGATGCCTCGGAGCAGCGGGATGTTAAGGAGCAGGCCAAGGTTGCCCGAGAGTTCTGTAAATCACTTCGGCAAGAGACAGCCCAGAGATTTAGTATGAGGACTTTTCTCAACGAAATGCTTGTCAACATCCTTGGCAAAGATAAGGCGGAGCAAATTCAATCTCAGATCAGAAAAGCAACAGAGAGAAAGGATTTGTTTACGGATATTCGTTTGGCCAGCACAGACGAGTTGGTACTTGCGCTGGAAGGTGAACACCCTCAAACGATTGCAGTGGCCCTGTCGGAACTGGCCCCGAAGAAAAGCCAGGAGGTTTTGTCGCTCTTGAGCGAAGAGGTTCGGCTCAAAACTGTGTGCAAGATGACGAATCCGGAACTGGTGAGCGGCGGAGTGAAGCAGCGAATGGCAGCTATGATTACCCAACGGCTGAAGAGTCTCAAAGGAGAGATTCTCGTGGAAAAACCGGAGCAAACTCTACGAAAATTGGCTATTGTGCTCAGTGGGTTGGAGAAGGAGCTGCGAGACCAGCTGCTCGGTGAGATCAGCAAAAATGATGAGGCGACGGCCACTATGGTCAGGCATTTGATGATCACGTGGGAAGACATTCCGTCAGTAGCGGACAGGTCTCTGCAGGAAGCGCTGCGGACCGTGGACTCAAGTAAACTGGCGGTGGCACTTTATGGGGCGGATGAAGATATCGTGCAAAAGATACGCTCAAATATGTCCGAGCGGGCTGTTGCAATGCTTGATGAAGAAACTTCATTGATGCAGGAGCCGCTGGCAAAAGAAGTTCTTGGAGCCAGAGAAGAAGTCGTCAAGCCGTTGCGAGAGGCCAATGAAGAAGGCAAACTTAGAGTGACAGGGCGATAGCAGAATGTCGCAGGTACTTACAGTCCATCTTGATAAACCGATCGTGTCAGCAAAGGTCCTGGATGGCGATGCCAATGGTGTTGGGAGTCGATTGTCCGGTCGTGCCGAAGGGCATGCAGGAGCGAATACCGAGCAGATTATGATACAGGATTTAGAAGCTCAGAAAGCTGTGTTTTCACAAGCGTGCCAGACACTCAATGGTGTGATTGCCAAGCTCAACCAGTTTTGCGACAAAGTGTATGTCGAGCACAGAGAAGAAATCGCCAAACTTTCGGTCGAGATTGCCAGAAAGATTCTGATGCAAAAAGTGGACGATGGGGATTACGAGATGGAATCCATTATCAAAGAAGCTCTCAAGAATGCACCGAGCCGTCAAGATGTGGTCGTGCATTTGAATCCTGAAGACCTTGCGAAATGTCAAAAGGTGCAGCAAGATGAGCCGAGTGGCGCCTTAGCTGGCATCAAGTTCGTTTCCGACCAGAACATTGGGCGGGCAGAGTGTGTACTTGAGAGCCCAAAAGGGATTATCAAATCGTTGATTGATGAGAATCTGGAACGAATTGGAAAAGCACTTAAGAAGGCGGAATGAGTCATGACTACCAGTGAGCATAGCCACAGTTTGATAGATTTTGAGGAGTTTCACTCGGCCTTGCGCAACGTAAATCTGCTGGATTGTCAGGGTTACGTAGTGCAGGTGTCGGGTTTGACCGTTGAATCTACTGGTCCAACAGTGGGCTTGGGTGAATTGTGTAGCATCCATATCCGTGACGGCCGACAAGTCTTAGCTGAAGTTGTAAGTTTCCGTAACAATCATCTTATTTTGCTGCCGTTGGAACATATAGAAGGTATATCACCGGGCGATACGGTGACTTCACGAGCTACCCCGCGTTATATTAACTTAAGCAGGGCTGTCTTGGGTAGAGTGCTAAACGGGTTAGGTGAAGCCATTGATAATAAAGGCCCTTTAATAGGGACGGATAAGAAGGCGTTGGATATAGGCAGTCCGCCGCCATTGAGCCGTCAGAAGAT
>CAZVUF010000050.1:0-13399 GCA_964629355.1 uncultured Pirellulales bacterium
TCCTGAAACTTGGAGGGATGTACCTTAATCTCAGCGTAATCGCGATAATAAGAAGCAAAGAGCTTGTTTTCTTTGTTATAAACACAACCGAAGACAATAGAAGGTTCCACGTGAAGAGCTTGAAGTGTTTGCTTTGCATCTTCGGCGTCTCCGAATGCCAGAGCTGCTTTACAATTTTCCGCTATCATCTCTGCCTGTGTGGACAAGTTACGCACCATCTCCTTACGAAAACTGTTGTATTCCCAGCCGATAAATGTGGCGCCTGCCAGAACCAGGCCGGTGATACACGCCAGCATGATAATCGATATCAGCTTGTGCTTAATTGCCATGTTTTGCAAAAAAGCCATAATTAGCTCTTTTCCCCGTCCGAAGATTTTTCTTCGACCACTCTTTTTGCCAGTCTTAGAAGCTGAGACCGGATTTTAAGTTTAGCACGCTTGACTGCTGTGACGTTGATTTCAAAGCGTACCTTTTTATCCTCCATAACAAAGTTGATAGTCCCGCCAGCTTCGAGAAAACCTTCTATATCTCCAACTGTCAGGATACCGTCACCCTCAAGAAGATTTATGATTTCTCTAATCCATTTTTTCTCTGAAGAGCAAACAAACAACACGTGACATTTTCTGATAGCTTCGATTTGCGGATGCTGTTGAAATCCTTTTTCACTCGATTCTTTCAATTCTTCAAGTCCCTTGAATCGTTCTATAACAACGTTGTTTCCTTTAACCTTTTTATTCTTAACAGGTTCAAAAGCGTCGCCAAAAGGGTCATTACCAATTACGCCGATAATTATTGGTCCATTGCAATCAGATGTTTTTTCTTCCGGCCAGTCGATAAACATGATAAAGTTATATAAAAATGCGGCCTTAAGCTGATACTCTCGACTGGTGGTTGAATCAGCCCGGGCCTTTGGTATAGTCAGTATCACAAACAAGGCCGATGCTAAAAACATCAATTTATAAGCTCTAATCCTCATTCCTCAGCATTTACCGAAAAAATGTTTTTTAATAAAAACGATTTTACCTACAACCATATTCAGAACCTTAATTGCAGCCGGATGAAGAACATCCGGCCCGGTGTTTCCAATGCTGTAAGGTAGCCGGTGTCGGTAACCGGATCCGTAGTCTCATTCAGGACATCCGACACCCCCACTATCAATTCGCCCTTTCCCTCGGCGAACTTGCGGGACAGCGTCAAATCCAATCGATTAAAACTGGATAGGTCTTTTACCACAGTAGCGTACATGCGTTTGCCATTCTGAAATACATAGTTGGTATTGAAGGTCCAGTCTTTGTCCAGATACCATCTGCTGTTAAGCCCGGCTTTGTGTTGTGAGGGCGACATGGACCGCGTAATTTGTGCAAACTCGTCTGTAACCAAATCATTATACGCGTACCAGGCGCTGATTTTTACGGTTTTGTACTGCCAGGCCAGCGATGTCTCTGCGCCCCAGGAATCGGCGCCGTTGACATTATTAAATGTACTGGTAGTGACGGTAGTAGCTGGATCTGTCACGCTTCTGACGCCGATTAAACGCTCCATCCGCTGATAATACGTATCTACATTTAGCGACAGATTTTCCGCCAGCCGTCCGGTATATCCGGCTTCGAATGAATACGTTCCCTCATTATCCAAAGTATTGCCTGCATGAGGCTGGGTCACAAACAGACCGCCAACAACTGGTGCCTGCAGATAACTCGAGGATCCCCTTCGGACCGCAACGGTCGGTGAACGAAACGCCCGGGCAAAACTGGCCCGAACGACATGATTCTGCTGCTCATCCAGCGCATATAACGCTGTGAATCGGTTGGACCAGTCGGTTGTTGTTGCGCTGTAATGGTCCAGGCGCAACTGACCTTCTAAGGTAAACCGCTCGGTGACGGCCCAGCGGTCAATTAAGAAAAGCCCCGTCCAGTATTCGTTGTACTCGCCTCTGTCAAACATAAACTCATTTGTGGACGAGTTGTTGTGCGCACTTATCCGGTCCCAGCGGACGTTGCCGCCGACAGATGCGGTATGATTGTCGGCGGGTTTGAAATTGATTTGCGCCTCGAGGTCGTTTTGCAAATGCGTCGTCCGATCGGTAATTACTCTGCGATGGTTGTCCAAGTAATTTCCAAACCACTGAATGTAGGCGCTGGTGTCCTCGTCAAATTGATGATCCAGCCGGCCAAACATTCGCGTGTATTCGGTCAGAATATCCCTGCGGGGGTAAACACCGATAAATTCAAAGTCTCCTTCCTGTCCGGACGAATGCGCCGCGCCGAAGCTCCAACGGGTCTGTTCATTCACGCGGTACTCGGCCTGCGTATCGAACTTCCAGAACCGTCCCCAGTCCCTCGCTTTAAAGCTGTCAAACCCCATCAGAGTGTTCAATGCGGGTACTCCGGAAGTATATTTTCCCGCTCCAGCCGCATCGGAGTCTTCCACATCCTCGTATCCCGCCGAAACCTTCCAACTCCATTGGCCTTGTGTATGGCCATAGCGAAGATGAGTAAAGGTATCACCGAATTCATTGACCGTCGTGGAAACCAGCCCGCCCAAACATTGGTTGGGCTTTTTGGTGATGATGTTGATCGCGCCGGTAAAGGCATTGGCGCCCCAGGACGCCCCGACAGGACCGCGAACAATTTCGATTCGCTCAATATCTTCCATCAGTACCGGCAGATTTTCCCAGTGTGTTGTCCCGTAGATTGGGATCGTTACGGCACGTCCGTCAATCAGCACCAGCGTCCGATCCGAGTATATACCAAATAAACCTCGAACTCCCACAATATAACGCTGCCGGTCAAGACGTCTGACATCCACTCCGGGGCTGAACTGCAGAATTTCAGGGATAGTAGTCAGGCCGCTGTAGTGAATATCCTCGGCGGTAATCACTGTCACCGGCGCAGACAAATACTTCTGGCGGGTCGGCAGCCGGGAAGAAGAAACGACAACCTGCACTTCCATCAACTCCTCGATGGACATTTCGAAGAAATCCTCTTTACTTTTAGGTTCCCGCTGTTCCGCTAACAAGCGCATATCGATGCCAAATAAGGCCCATAACACCAAAACAAATGTCAATTTATGCTTTAAAAAATTTTCTTGCACAGTCATATTTGTTCCACACAATGATCTATACCATCAAGATTATTAACATTTAACACCGACTTCGAGCTTCGCATTTTCAATCCCCCTCGCTTCTTATTTTGGGAGCATAAAGAAAAATGTGCTTCCCTCGCCCACTACTGATTCCACCCAAATCCTACCTCCATACATCTCTATAATCTTCTTAACCACTGTCAGACCGACACCGGTACTTTCAACTTCATCACGTGGCGATAATGTCTGGAACATCTGAAAAATCTTCTCGAAGTACCTTTCTTCGATTCCGGGACCATTATCAGCAATACTGAACTTCCAGCAGCTTTCTTCTTCCAAGCAGTCGACCCTTATCTGCCCCCGTGGCTTGTCCATATACTTCACAGCGTTGCTCAGCAAATTATGGAAGACCTGAGTAATCCGAGTTGCCTCATATTCAATCACAGGCAATTCATTTTCAATTGTTATGGTGATGTTTTCCGGCGGAGCGATCCTGTTGATGATGTTCGGCACAAGCCTGTTCAGATTCACTATAGTTTTTTCTTCTGTAACACGTCCAACCTCAGAGTACTGTAGGACTCCATCGATCAGGCTATACATTCTGCCCACGCGGTTTAAAATCAGCTCTATCTGCTCCTTACCTTCCTGATCAAATTTACCTGAATAATCTGTTGATAACCAATTGACCAGAGTGTTAATCCCCCGCAGTGGTGTTTTCAAATCGTGTGATATTATGTATACCAAGCTGTTTAGTTCTCTGTTTACATTCTCTAATTTCTGTAGTAGCTGGGCTTGGTGTTCTTCGGTTTTCTTTTGCTCGCTAATATCAAGGAAGCTTTCCACAAGGTATTTACGCCCTTGCCAGTTGGTAGTTGTTACACTTTTCAAGATGGGAATCTTTTGGCTGTTTGGTCTAAGCAGCACACGCTCGGACTTGTCCACGGTCTGTCCCAAATCACTTATGGGGCATTTTCCCATTTCAGCCGGACAGATAAACTTGTGACATATCTTACCTATAACTTGCTCTTTAGGCAGGCCAATCATTTTTGCTGCAAGAGGATTCACATCGATGATCTTATGAGTTTCACAATCCACGATCACGACGCCTGTAAGTATTACCGAGAGAATAGAGTCAAGACGTTGCTTGTGTTCGCGAAGAGTTTGCTCTATTTGTTTACGCTGGTTAATTTCATTAATCAATCGCTCGTTGGTGGTGGTTAGTTCGGCGGTTCGTTGTTGTACTGTTTCCTCGATTTCGTGGTTGGTTTGACGGAGTCTCTGCTCTGCTGTTTTACGTTTTTCTATTTCAATTTTCAGGTTTTCATTCGCTTCCTCGAGTTTTACCATTAGCTCAGCAGCGTGCACGTTGGCTATGGCTATATCCTCGGCTTGGCGAACGAGTCTCTGATTTTCTTCTTCGAGTTTGACCATTAGCTCAGCAGCACGCGCGTTGGCTATGGCTACATCCTCGGCCCTGCGAGCAAGCTTCTGATTTTCCTGGCGGAGGCATTTGTTTTCCGCCTCAAGGATGAAGCAGTCCTGATTTGTGACTTGAGTCTCCACTTTATTAGTTACGTCAGACATATTTTTGTACTCACCGAACCATGTAGCTATTTTTTTACTAAAATATTATTGTCTTTGTTGCATCGCGCGTGGTTTGTATTACCACTTCAGTAAGCCCCACGTAGGAGGCTGTTTCAGCAGTATTTTTTTCAGCTTTGTCTTTTGCGCAGTTATTTTCGGTACAACTTGAGCAGAGTCGAATGACAGCACCATTATTTTTAAGCATATCTATATAGTTCTCGATTGGCTCGAAACCATTTACCGATTGTTTTGTGGCAGGTATATTTTGTTCTGCCCAGGCAACTCCCTGTAGTGTGAGAATGACCATAACTTTAACGCCAGAAATTGCTGCTGACAAAGCAAAGGCAAAACCCAAGACCGCCCGACCGAGAGCCTCCGGACCGGAGGCAATTACTACTTGTAAAATATTCTGTTTTCGCTTCTTCATAGCTCGTCTATATGAACAGAGTTACTTTTGAATCGCGAGCATCGGCCAAGTATGTTGCCACGCCGCCAAAGTCCAGATTATCGAGCAGTTCTTCTTTAGTTATTCCCATTACTTCCATAGCCATCTGGCAAGCTATAATACGTACACCCGTTTCGCGGGCTAGGCTGATTAAATCGGGCAGTGACATCAGATTTTTCTTTTTCATAACGTAGCTGAAAAAGGCTGATCCGATACCAAGCATATTCATCTCTGAGGTACCAAGATGAGCAGGGCCGGAAGGAAGCATCATAGCAATGAGCTTCTCGGTTATGGGCTTGCCTTTTAAGCTGGTTTTTTTCTTCAGCGCTGCAAGAGACCAGAAAGTGCAGTACACAGAGACCTCCATACCCATTGCTGCAGCGCCAGTGGCTATTATAAATGCAGCAATGAGCTTATCCATGTCACCGCTGAATGCGACTATAGTGACGCGATTACTAAGCTGAGATGTCACAAAGCTTCGGCCTTGTACTAAGATTTGCTCAAACTGCTTCTGGACAGAATTTAGTTTTTCAGCAACCTTATCTGTAATTTTATTATCGATGTAATCCAAAAGGTCCTGGTCGAATTGTGTTGTTGTTTCTAAAGGTCGATGATACATCGAACATACCCCCATTTTATGGTTTTCGAATGACCGCCTTCTGGACGGGGCCTTCCGTGAATTCCAGCAGCTCGTAGCCCATTGTTTTAACCCATGCCTGGATATCCGATGCGAAAGCCGGGTCAGATGCTTCGACAGCTAATGTTTGTCCAGGAGTCATTTGTTTGAGTTCCTTGCTGAGCTTTACTATCGGCATGGGACACCTTAGCCGCGTACAGTCCAGATATTTATCAGCCATCTTTTCTACCGCTACATTATTTTTCGAATCATTTTGTCTTTTTCGGATCGTCATAATTAAGATCTTCCGAAGAAATTACCATACTTGCTCTATCACACTCATGCATTCACACCAACCAAGATTTTTTCATTCTTTACCATTGCATGCTGCTTTGGCAACGTAAAGAAGAATGTACTTCCATCGCCCACTACTGATTCCACCCAAATCCCACCTCCATACATTTCTATAATCTTCTTAACCACTGTCAGACCAACACCGGTACTTTCAACTTCGTCACGCGGCGATAATGTCTGGAACATCTGGAAGATTCTTTCGAAGTATTTCTCTTCAATGCCAGGACCATTATCAGTGACACTGAACTTCCAGCAGCTTTCTTCTTCCACACAGCCGACCCTTATCTGCCCCTGTGGCTTATCCATGTATTTTATGGCGTTACTCAGCAAATTCTGGAAAACCTGAGTAATCCGAGTTGCCTCACATTCAATTACAGGCAATTCATTTCCAATTGTGACGGTGATATTTTCCGGCGGAGCAATCGCATTTAGTTTGCCAGCCAAAATCGCCTCCCCCAACGAAAATGATCTTTTACAATCACCACATCATATTGGGCGGTTGTGAACATTTCATTTTCGACCCTAATTAAGAATTTTATAGGGCTTACCCATATCCTGCCTTTATGTATGTCACCATACCTTCCTATGAAGATAAAACCAACAATAGCCTTTCAAATTTACCCTCCAGGTTGATATGCTCGAGGTCCGCCTCAGCCAGACAAGACTCCCTTTGAATATTTATCGTCATAAAAATAAGGCTGGTTTAGAAAAAGACTATTCTGCTACCGGACTTTGCTTAGCTTAAAATATTATCGAACCTATTAGCTTTGGTACCTTCCTACGAATAGTTTTTGGCTTTTAAGCCAAGGTTTGATTTTTAAACAAAAATCCACGATAATAGAAAGAAACCGTGAAAAATGTGGTGAGAATAGAACCTTAAGCTATACGTAATGTTGAAATGTTAATTCCGATAAGCTGGGATGTTTGTTTCAAATAAGAGCTGGAGTCTAAAAGTTTATCAGCTCGCTTGGCTGCTGACCCATAACATTGCGTTTTTAAAATCAAGGACCATCACAGCATCCTGAAAATACCGCATTCCTAATATCGCATCGCAGTCACTTAATAACGGACTATTAGCCGGGAAAACTGACATTTTTGCATTTTGTATTAATCTATCTCCTACCTGAAGCTGTGCAATGGCACCTTTTCTGCAGGGCAGTCGGCCTATATACGGGTATAATTCTGTGCCCTCTTTGAGGCTAACATTCTGTACCTTGTGAGAAAGTTTTTCCCACAATTCTTCACTAAGTGCAAGGCCGTTTCCGCTGCCTGTATCAAGCTGTACTTTCATCAGCTCACCATCGACAGGAATATGTACAAAAAGAAAAACATTGCCGCGGTCTTCTTCAATTGAAAGCGGATATTTTGACCATTCATGTTCTTGGTCGGGTTCGAAAGTCTGATTGTGCAAGAACTCTACTTCCTTGTTTATGCTATCGAAAACGATGCAACTGAATTCTCGCAGCGCAGTCAGCCCCACAATAATTGAGTCATCTCTGGCAATTGGCATGCCGAAAAACTTTAGCTCCAGGTGCCGCTGCAAATACCAGCAGGGAAAATCCACGAGAGTCATTTGCCCTATCCGCAGCTCAGGAATGTAACAAAGCCCTAAACCGTAATCTTGGCCAGCTTTATTTGTTTGCACCTGATAAATCGGCAGCTTGTTTTCAAGTGCGTGAATATCGTTAATGAATACGCCCTGCGAGGCTCCGGTATCGAGTACAACGGGATATTTTTTCTCGTTGTCTGAAATACTGCCCTCAACCACTACACAACGTCTTGTTGCGGAAATTGGATGGTATTTCACACGAAATGTATCAGCTCGTTCAAATTTACTATCAATCTGCCAGTGAAGATTTTGACGGCTGTCACTCATTGCAACCTCTGTGTATGGCTCAGCAGAGATATGGGGTGTATCGACGATGATGTATTGAAACGGAAAGGCGGTGCAGCCGGTCAATAGGAATAAAAGCCCAAGAATTGTACATAACAAATCTTTCACCACATCAACATCTCCGCCAAAAAAGTTGTCACCCCACATGCGATGGATAACAAAAAGATGCCGGTTACAATACTTAAAGTATTATACCAGATTAGGCCGGTAAAATCAAGTAAATCTTTCGATTGCCACGGTGTGCCGTGCTGCCGATGTGTGCGTGTTTATGCTGAAATGTGGCAGGCCAAAGTGATTGGCTTTGTCGGGCGCGGAAAAGGCAGATATGTGGAGTCTCCCTTTGGTCAAAAACCGGATTTCTGCAATAGCTGCAACACCTGTATCGACTTATGCCCAATAACTATTACTCCCCCTGCCCCGGTCCTATGAAGCCGGGAGAAGAGTACATCTGCTCAGCATACGAAGGTCAGCTCATAATGGCCGACAGCCTTCCGGGGACTGCGTCTAGCGCGACTGAGGCAAAGGTTTTCAGTGTGCCCGTCAAGCCCAAGCAGGATAAAATCCCTTGCCGTCCGATGTTGCCTGCATATTGTCCAGCCGAAGCCTCAAGTTGATTTTCCCTGATGTCGTTGCCTATTATATTCATCTGACCATCGTAATGATATCATCACAAATGCATACCGTTTCACTCATACTTGCGTAAGCCGTACCACCGTAAGCTCCCATATTAATTCTACCGCCGTTGGGCATCGGCTCATCGGACGGATCAACCATTGGATCGCCGCCATCGATACATGGACTGGCGACTTTGTCGAGTACCCATATATCATGTTCTGGCCAGTATCGACCTCGCCAGGAACGGAGATGATAGTCGTCACTATTGGGATCGACAAACATAGGACTTAATCCAGCAAAATAAAGCTGATGTATCTCTTCAGTAGATAAAGCCCGGTTGTATATTCGAACATCATCAATGATTCCTTCTAAATAACTTGCCTCCGGGTTACCGGCTCGACTTTCTTTGCCGATATTAACCTTATCATTATCATAATCACCAACAAAATCTATAGGTTCAGGTGAACAAACTCTATCTTTATTTAACCTTCCATCTATATATACAGCTTGTATTGTTCCATCTCTAACAGCAACAATATGGTACCATCTGTTCTTAAGCAGGTCATCATCTACAAACAGGTTCTCATCTGGATTTGTAGCTGTAGTCATTGCGAAAATTAGTTTTAGAGCGACTGGGCTTATACCTAATTTGTAGCCCAGCTCATTATTTTGGTTACCGCTTTCTGCAAAATTAAGGTCTAAAATAGTTTTACCTGATGAAGCCGGGTCTGTATTAAAATAAACCCAAACTGAAAGAGTAAAGTTATGTTGTGGTAGCCAAACAGGCTCATTATCCGGCAATTCAACATAATCATCCAAACCATCAAGGTCCAATGCGCCATTGATTTGGCCGGTGGTCCATTGTGCTCCATGGATGGTTCCATCATTGTTGCCGGCGGAATCGTAGGCAGTTGTGCCGCTTTCTTCGTCAAACTTCCAGTGGGAAATTAGGCCTTCAACGGGCACTTCTTGAGTTTCTCTTTGAATAAAACTGTATCTTGCCTGGCATCCAAACAGGTCACCATCGGTATTGTTCCATAAAATGCTACTGCTTATATCCGGCTCCGAGCCGACGTAGGCCTCAATTCCGTATTTATTGTCCACCACGGTTACATTGCTTATAGTAGGGGAGCTACCGGCAATAAAGATTGCCATGAAACTATTTCTTATGACAAAGTTCTTCAAAATACTGTCAGGTCCCTCGCTATAATAGAACGAGGCCGCAAAATCATCGGGATTCTGCAGTATCGGTACACCATCGTTAGTGGCTACGCCCTGGACCGTTATAGCCTTACCAAGAAAGTTAATTTCTTCGGTGTAAATACCAGAATATACTAGCACTGTGTCGCCATCCTCGGCCACATCGATAGCTTTGCTGATTGTTGCGAAAGCTGTTTCAGGTGTCAATCCATCGTTGTTATCGTCTCCAGTGGTATCATCAACGTAAATGATGGTCGGGGGCATACACTCATCATAAGACAAGCTTATCCCCGGATTGTTTTCGCGAATCTGGGGAATATAGATATTGCAAGCATGCTGGTTTAATGGGTTGCTATGCAGATCCAGACTCGCTAGCTTCGTTAGGCCGGTTAACGCAGATATATCGCTGATCTGATTATTTCGCAAATTTATCCATTCCAAACTTATGAGCCTGGAAAGAACAGATATATCGCTAATTTGACTGTTGTTGAGAGTCAGATGTGTGAGATTTGTTAAACCAGATAGTGATGAGATATTGCTTATTTGATTGCCCCCAAGATGCAAACTCTGTAGGCTTGTGAGTCCGGAAAGAGGTGATATATCGCCTATCTGATTATCAAATATAGACAAATACTGCAGGTTCGTAAGGCTAGAAAGTAACGAGATGTCACTGATCTGATTGTCATAGAGATACAGCGTCTCGAGGCTCGTGAGTCTGGAAAGGGGCGAAATGTCACTTATTTGATTCTCACCCAACCCAAGATACACCAAGTTGTGTAGTTCCGCTATCACAGAGATATTGTTGATCTTGTTGTCACCCAGCCCAAGCCTCACCAAATTGGGCAGTCCCACTAATATAGAGATGTTGCTGATCCGATTGTCTCCAAGATATAGCTCTCGCAGGCTCGTGAGGCCAGAAAGGGGTGAAATGTCGCTGACCTGATTTTTGTAAAGAGATAGCTCCCTCAAGCTCATGAGTTCGGAAACCGGCGAGATATCGCTTATCTGATTGTAATCAAGGCACAGATATTGCAGATTCATGAGTCCGGAAAGCGGCGAGATATCGCTTATCTGATTACCACCGATTTCGTTGTTCTCAAGAGAGAGATGCTGCAAATTCGTAAGCCCGGAAAGCGGCCTGAGATCACTAATTTGATGCCACTCGATTTCCAATCTCTGCAGATTCGTGGCATACTCCAACCCAGTCAAATTACTAATTCCATCGTCCTTTGTCTGAAGAAACGTAAGCCCTAACATATCCGCTGGCGTTGGGTCAGTAATGCCAAGAGCTTCCTCCACGACCGCTTTTAGATCGTCATCGGCGAAATAGACCGGCTCTTCGGCTCTACGCCGGCGCGGGACATTCGAGTTGGTCAGAGAAAGCATACCGTTTGGTGTGGTGCCGGAAATGCCGAGTTCAGCCTCTTCGACTTTGCTCATAGCTTGTCCTGAGCCTGTTGAAGGTACAGGTTTGGCCGGGCTTGGCATTGCCGCCATTAAAATCATGATTAACAGCCAGATTTTCAGATTTGTTTCAGCGCTCATTTTCCCATCCTTTCCGAAATGTATGATAAGTATAAAGCTCCCACCGGATCAATAACATAGAAGCCAACCAATTTTTGAAGGCAGGCTTGGTATGAATATCAGGCAAATATAAATTATGATAGCAGACAATAATATTATGAAAATTTATTCAGCCCGCCTTTACGATTTAACCAACTATAAATGTAGCTCTAAAATAACTAATTTGTCAAGAAATTTCCCTGAATTTTTTAGTTGTAGAATCAGCCAAAGACGAATAGAAGTAGTTACTCAAACCCAAAACTTATGTAGTGTAAATAAGATGCGGGTGGAGATTGCCAGAATATCATTTGGGAACAGTGAAATAATACTGTAGGCCGGACATTATCATGTGTACGCCAATTGCGGCGATGAACAGGCACATTACTTTTGAAAACACCGTGCAAACCATCCTACCAAGGAACCTGTGGATAGGCTCAATGAACCGCATTATGAGCCAGAGTATTCCAAAAACTACCGCGATTGCAACTATCGCTTTTACCGGGCCAGAACTTTTCAACGTGGTTAGGCTGGTTACCATCGCACCTGGCCCTGCCAGAAGCGGACAGGCCAGCGGGACACAGCCAATCTCATAGGGGCTAAAAGTTCCTGTAACTGCTACCGACCGACGCAGCGAACCGATTATAAGATGGTCAATGGCGATAATCAGCAGCAATATTCCGCCGGCAAGCTGCAAATCAGCAAAGTGGATGTGGAAGATTCGGCTCAGAATTGCATCACCGGCAAATGAAATAACCAAAAGAATAAGCACGCCAACAATTACCGCGGTATTGAATGCTTTTTGACTTTGTCCCTTAGGTACGTGCTCGGCAATACCCACAAGTATAGGGATATTGCCTACGGGATCAACAATAGCAAACAATGCTAAGATTGCTTCAATGTAAGACATAATATCATAATCGGCAAATTCAGGAGCGAAACTGCAGTTGATTTTAAAACCGCCCCCATGATACAGAATGAAGAACTATTACTATACTTGTGCAAACTTGCGACTGATGCCAAAGTTTAACCAAGCCGGTTGGAGTAACACCAGTGAAATGCACATAAGAGGCAGCAAAGTCCTCAATGTGCCTAACACTGCTTGCTCAGCTTATAGACAAAATCTTTTCCATTAGGTCCTTATGAAAACGTCCCTGGCAAATTCCTTCAACCGGGCCGGTCATAAAAATCTCTTCATTGTCTCGGATTTCTATAAGCAAGTTTCCGCCGGGCATTTTCACATTTATGTTTTTGTCCACAAGTCCCAATTTGTGGGCTGCCGCAGCCGCTGCACATGAACTGCTGCCGGAAGCCAAGGTATATCCTGCTCCGCGTTCCCAAATCCGTATCTCGATATTTTCTCTGTCAATGACCTTTAACAACTGCATGTTAATTCTATTCGGAAACATTTTGTGATTTTCAACAAAAGGTCCAAGCTGCCTTGCCTTTTCCTCGCTCATCTCCGCCATCGGGATAACGCAATGAGGATTGCCGATGGATAAACATGTCACCTTGTATTTACCTTTGTTTATCTCAAGCTCCTCATTAACTACTTCTCTTTTTTTGCCTGTAACCGGGATTTCAGTGCTAATGAAGGTAACCTTGCCCATACCGATTTTTATTAAGTTCGCCGTGTCGTCCTTTATCTGGACTTCAACAATTCCGCCTAATGTTTTGATATTGAAATTCTTTTTATCGACGTGTTTACTCTCAAACAAATACTTGGCAAATATCCGCAGCCCATTACCGCTTTTCTCTGCTTCACTGCCGTCGGGATTGAAAATCCGCAGTTCTGGGATGTCACTATCCTTGACAGGTCCATACAAAATCCCATCTGAGCCGACTCCAAAATTCCGGTCACAAAGCAGTCGAATGGATTCCGGCGTCAGTTTAATATTGTTGACGTTCGGGTCGATAACCAGGTAATCATTCCCAAGCCCGTGGTATTTTTTAAAATGTACTTCCATAATTTCCGCTCCGAATTATTCACGTCAATTTTAGCTCCATAAACTCAGCACCTTCTATCGGATTGTATCTGTATTGACTT
>CAZVUF010000051.1:0-13327 GCA_964629355.1 uncultured Pirellulales bacterium
CACACGGCACGAAGAGCCGAATAAAAGCTATACAGGTTTACAGGAGAAACAGTGACACTGCGATGGTCGGCCAATGTGCTGCGCTTAATGTCCCTCAGTGGGACTACAAAACTATCGAACGTGGTAGTGTAATCTCGGTTGGTGAGTATTTCTCGCCACAGCAGTGGTATTTGTGCGAGCTTCGCCTTCTTAAGCAAACGAAATTAACGCTTAAAAATGGCAGCAGCATTAAATTTCATACCGGCACTTCTGAGGTTGTCGCCGCAATTTATCTTATGGAAGGAAACAGCATTACAGCCGGTCAGAAATGTCTTGTCCAGGTCAGGCTAAGCGAGTCTATTGTAGCAGGGCCGAGAGACCGTTTTATAATGCGGTCTCTGTCGCCTGTCCAAACAATCGGCGGTGGAGTGATTTTAGAGGCAATTCCTAACAAGTTAAAACGGAATCGCCCTGATGTGTTGGAGGATGCCAGGGCAAGAGCAAAGGCAGTTCTTATTGAAAAAGATTTTGTTGAATACTGTGTAAAAACTGCTAAAGCCCTTGTTGCCAATGAAGCCGAGATTTCACTTCGCACCAAAATCCTGCCGGTACGATTGAAAAAAATCATTGCTGAACTTGTCGGACAAGGTAAGGTAGTCGATTTGGATGGGAAACTTTATATCCATAGAGACATATCCGATAACGTTCAGAAGCGGCTGGTAAAAATTGTTGATGATTATCACCGTGCCAGGCCTGAAAGTCCCGGTATAAGCATCGAGCAATTTTACCAGACATCGCAATTGAGAAAGGATGTTTTTGACAGCCTTGTCAGTCGACTGCTCTCGCAAGGTAAGCTTGTGGAAAGAAAACATCGGATAGCTTTACCAGAACATCGCGAAGCCTTTGGCGAGGACGAGCAAAAACTTTTGGCAAGTGTAGAATCACTTTTCGAATCTAGGCCTTTTAATCCACCTCAGCACCAGGAAGTTTTCGAGGCAACATCGGTCTTACCCGAAAAGGTAGAGAAAATTTTGAAGATTTTGATTGAGCAGGAACGACTCGTGCGTGTTGAGAATGATTTACTTTTCCATGCTGAGGCGGTTGAAAAAGCTCGCCAAATGTTAATATCATTCATTAACAAAGAGGGCAAGCTGGAAAGCGTGAAATTTAAGTATCTTCTTGACACCACCAGAAAATTCGCTATTCCGCTACTCGATTATTTCGACCGTATCGGAGTAACACGAAGAGTAGGTAATACACGGTATTTGAAAAAACAATGAATAAAGAAACCCCCCAATAAATTGGGGGACTAAATATAATTTTATAGGCAGTGGACACAGTATTTGAACAAAATACTATACGTAGGAATTCTATGACATGGTGACCACAACAAGGCGGATAGTAATTTATGGCGATTAGCTGAGTCTTGGCAGCGATTAAAAGTTATTGAAGTATTCCGGCTTGCCGTCGTCACTGTCGTAACGAGTTGCATCTTCGCTGTCCGCGCTAATCTTGATTCGTTCAATTCGCTCAGCCTTTTTTGTACTGCTATCAACAGTAACCAGAATCGCACCCATTTTCACATCGTCGGTCGCTATTTCAAAAGGAAACGGCATCTGAGTTCTGAATGATTTCAGCACATTCTCAACACTTCGGCCAAGCACCGAATCATAAGCGCCGGTCATGCCGATATCTGTGATATATGCGGTGCCCTTAGGCAGGATTTTTTCATCCGCGGTTACAACGTGAGTATGAGTGCCGAAACAGGCGCTGACTCGACCATCTAAGTGGTAGCCCATCGCGATTTTTTCGCTGGTAGCCTCGGCGTGAAAGTCAACGATTATAATATCAGCTTGCTGTTGCAGTTTCGGCAGGATTTTATCGATAGCATTATAGGGACAGTCAGCCGGCTTCATAAAGAGTCTGCCGACTAAAGATGCGATTGCTATGGTTGGCCCTTTGTTGGTTTTATAAGCGGCAAATCCTCTTCCGGCAGCGTATTCGGAAAGATTTGCCGGCCGGGCGATATTATCAGCTTTTTCTAAAGTCTCAATTATGTTTCGTTTGCGATAGGTGTGATCGCCGAGCGTAATCAGGTTTATGCCGTAGCGCAGCAATTTATTGTAGATTTGTGGAGTCAGGCCGGAGCCTCCGGCTGCATTTTCTGCGTTGGCTATAACGCAGTCGATAGAAAGCTCTTTAACCAGCGGTTTTAGCTTGTCGGCAAGAATGCGTCTGCCAGGTCTGCCAACTATGTCACCTATACAGAGAAGGTTTAGTTTCATATATGTGTTGTGCAAAAACAAAGACGATTTTCAAAATATAAGCTAAGTGTCTAAAGTGAACTAAAGTATCTAAAATGAGCTAAAAATTAAAGTTCATAACTTTAGTCACTTCGAACTTTAGACACTTTTGCAACGGTCTATTTAGCATATTCGATGCAGCGAACCTCACGCAGCAGCGTTACCTGTATTTCACCCGGATAGGTCATTTCTGCTTCGATTTTGTTGGCGATATCGCGTGCAATCTTCATGGCGGACTCATCGTCAATATGCGAAGCATCAACAATCACGCGGATTTCCCGACCGGCCTGTATAGCATACGCGTTTTCAACGCCCTTAAAATTGCCAGCGATTTCCTCAAGTTTTTCCAATCTTTTGATATATCTCTCTAAAGTTTCCCTTCTGGCACCCGGACGTGAGGCGCTAATAGCATCCGCGGCGGCAACTAATGGAGTATAAGGATTATCTGCCGGGATATCTCCGTGATGACCTGCTACTGCGTTAAGCACAACGGATGATTCGCTGAAACGCTTGAGATAATTTGCGCCTATAGTTGGATGGTTGCCTTCAACGTCGTGGTCGATGGCTTTACCAATATCATGCAATAGTCCCGCCCGCCTTGCTATAGAACCGTCTAAACCAAGCTCATCAGCCATAACCTGAGTCAGAAAAGCGACCTCTACACTGTGGCGAAGCACACTTTGGCCATAACTCGTTCTAAAGTTCAAAGCCCCCAGCATACTGAGTACTTTGTTATTTAGACCTCTAACATTGGTTTCGACAGCAGCGTCTTTGCCAAGCTGGAGGAGCTTAACGTTGACATCCTTTTTGGTCTGAGTAACAAGTTCTTCAATTCGGGAAGGATGTATTCGTCCATCCTGTATGAGTCGTTCCATCGAAAGACGCGCAACTTCGCGTCTAACAGGATTAAAGCCGCTTACAACAATCGTTCCGGGGGTATCATCAACGATGACATCTACGCCGGTAGCCTTTTCAAACGCGCGGATGTTGCGTCCTTCCCTACCGATGATTCTACCCTTCATATCGTCATTTGGTATATCAACGGTTGAAACGGTTACTTCACAGGTCTGCTCAGCAGCATAACGTTGAATAGCGGTACTTATGACTTCCCGACTTTTCTCATCTGCGATTTCATTGGCTTCTTCGACTTTTCGGGAAATCAGAGCTGACATCTCGTGCTCACACTCGTCTTCGAGGTTTTTTAAGAGCAGCTCCTTGGCTTCGTTAATGCTCATCGCGGTGATTTTAAGCAGTTGATTTTTCTGTTGAGCTATTAAGGAAGAAAGCTCTTTATCCTTTATTTCCATCCTTTTTAGTCTTCTTTCGAGTTCTTGTTCCTGCTGTTTTTGTGTATTTTCCCGCTGCTGGAGCAGTTCCGCCTGCCTTTCAAGAACATCTTCACGTTTGGCCAATCTTATTTCGTTTTCATGCAGTTCAGCACGAATTTTATTGGCTTCGTTTGCAAATTCCTCCTTTTTCTTGATGGTTTCCGCTGCGGCATCGATCTGAGCGGATTTGATTATGTTTTCTGCTTCCCTCTTTGCACCTTCGATTTGTCGTTGCAGATCTTGCTCGAATGTCTTGGATTTTGTTTTGGCAACTATCTGGTAGATGATCGCCATTAAGCAGATTCCAAGTACGAAGGAGACCATCGATGCAGCTACGGCCGAGATGCTAAAGCCTTGCGTTAAAATGTAGCTCATAATATGTGCCTTTCTCTCGCAATTACCATAGAATAAACGCGCATCAATTATGCAGAAAAGATTGCGAGATTTTGCGGCAGAAAAGTTCTAAACAAGACGGCTGTGAATTGTGAAATCCTTTTCGTTGGAGCGTATAATCAGCATTTTAAGGCAAAGTCAGCTTACGTTGCACCAATTTTACCTTAAAAGGTTTGTTTTTTTTCATACGATTAACTCATTTTATGCTTAATGGCGATAATTTATCGCTGGTAAGCAAACGCATTTTCCAAACGTTTCCAGATTTCGTCTCACATTTACTTCACTTTTACACGCCATATGAAGCCAAATCTAATGTTTATAATTTAACCTATAACAGGCGATAAAAGTGTTTTTGTAACTTAACTACCGTTGAAATAAAGCTTTAGAAGCTTCTTCCATTGCCCCGCAAATCCTTTCGTAAGAAAATTCTTCAATTCAAACTTAAAAATACACGGGACATCACTCAGTGTTGTTTATCATCGGCTTATTATGGCACGATAATAGATTATTTTTTGTAATCGGTCAAGAAAAAAACACGTAAATTGGCGATTTTAACGTCCGATTGGCTAAAATTACCTATTAACATGGAAACCATCTATAGTTTAATAGCTGATTTGCCGGGTGAATGTTCTTGAATTTTAGCCGCAATATTTGTATAATTGCATAATGAAATGGGGTTTGAGCCAGAGATGTGAGGGTAAAAAGATGCAGTTGATTTGCCGGGTGCTTTTATTGCGGGCAGAATGGTATGCCGGGCATCGCGTGGGTACTTAATATTATCAAATCTCCTTAACAATAAAGTGGGGAGGGCAATCTTCAAACTATGAGAATTTCCCGGTCTTTGGTTATTGTTTTTTGGGTAGTTGGTCTCTGCCTTTGCGGGTCGTGTTTTGCAGGTCAAATTATAGCCTGGGGCATCAATGATTATAGTCAGTGCAGTGTGCCGGATGGTAATGATTTTGTAGCTATTTCCGCCGGCGTATACCATGGTCTGGCTCTTAAATCCGACGGCCAAGTTGTAGCCTGGGGCAGCAACGAGTTTGGCCAATGTGATGTTCCCGATGGTAATAATTTTGTGGCTATAGCTGCCGGCAGCTTTCATAATCTTGCACTTCGGTCCGATGGTTCGCTTGTGGCATGGGGTACAAATGATGCCGGTCAACTTGATGTGCCGGATGGAGAATATATAGCTATTTCTGCCGGTGCTTATCATAATCTGGCCTTGAAATCCGATGGTTCACTGGCAGCATGGGGTGCAAATTACAACGGTGAACTCGATGTACCGGACGGTAATGATTTTGTGGCTGTTGCTGCTGGCCGATCTTTCAGCCTTGCTTTAAAGTCTGATGGCTCAATCGTGGCCTGGGGTGATAATGAGATGGGTCAGACCGATGTTCCTGACAGTAATGAATTTATTGCCATCGCTGCAGGAGGTAAACATGGGGTAGCTCTGAAGGCCGATAGGTCGGTTGTAAGCTGGGGTTATTCTGTCGATTCGGTAATTCAGCCAGCCGGTCAGAGTTTTACTGCTATTGCTGCCAGTAGCAATCATTGCCTAGCGCTGCAATCCAACGGCTTGATCGTTAGTTGGGGCATCGACGAGGATAAACAGGTTGATATTCCATCTTATGTTAATGACAAACGAAACAATTTTATCGCTATTGCAGCCGGAGATAGATTTAGTCTGGGCATTTATCAACTTCGGCAACGTGCCGAAGACCGGTGGTATGTTTCACCTGACGGCTCGCCTTATGGGGATGGCTCTGAGGAAAATCCATGGGACCTTGCTACGGCCTTGGGCAGTACTCTGGTCGAGCCAGGTCATACGGTTTGGCTCACAGGCGGTATGTACTATGGTCCTTTTGTAAAAGCTGCAATTCCGTCGGGATTGGAGAATAAGCCTATAATATATCGAGCCTTACCGGGTCAGAGAGTTACCCTTACTGCCGACAAGATGGAACGGATAGTTCTCAGGAATAACGCTAACTATATTTGGTTTTGGGGTTTGGAGGTAACCATAGATGGTGCTGAGGAGCTTGGTTTGTGGGGTAATGCGGTTAAGCAGGATGTAGGCAGGGGGGCTAAATATATTAATATGGTAGTTCATGATTGTCCTAATCGTAGCGGTTTCTATGTAGCCGGCATCGGTACTGAATTTTATGGATGTCTGTCCTATCGTAATGGGTGTTGGGCTAATGGGCTTTCGCACGGTCTATACTGCCAGAATCGCCCGGATGATGTCAATGGCTCTTTGGACGACCTGCCCTGGATGAATTTCTTTGATTGTATTGCCTTTAACAACTTCGGCTGGGGTATGCACAGCTACGCAGAGTACGACAATATGGCAAATATGCTTTACGACGGCGTTGTTGCATACGGCAACACTGTGGGTAACTTTATAAGCGGCGGCAATGGGCATGATGATAATTTCATCATACGTAATTGTTTTACCTACTTTCCCGAAAACGAAAAAGCCGGTGCTGAGTTTGGATATAACTCGGCGTTTAACGGTAGTCTCGTAGTCGAGAACAATATATTCATTGGCGGAGACAGTGCCATTTCGCTGCATAATTGGCAGGATTTGACCTTTATAAATAATACATGTTACACCCTAAACGGCCTGCTGATGAGCATAACTACGCCGGATACCGAGTTTCAGTATAACTTGGATAA
Source organism: uncultured Pirellulales bacterium (assembly GCA_964629355.1). Lineage (GTDB taxonomy): Bacteria > Planctomycetota > Phycisphaerae > Sedimentisphaerales > Anaerobacaceae > CAZVUF01. The sequence goes on from CAZVUF010000051.1 coordinate 6,677, forward strand.
TAACAGATATTATATGGATGGCAGCTACCTGGCGAGCTTAAACAGTCTTGATTACCGTACACTTGTCCTCTGGCAGCGGGAAACAGGATGGGACTTAGGCAGCATAAATGATGTTGGTGAGCCGAAGGATGTCTGGGTGTTTTTCCGCCCGAATAAATATGAGCCTGACCGTGCCTTTCTTATTATTTATAATTGGCCGAAGGCCAAAACAGTCTCTATCGCGCTATCTAAGCTATGGGATGTGAAAAAATGTGAACAATACCAATACCAGCTTGTCAGCGTTGATGATATCTGGGGTGAGCCGGTTGCCGAAGGGTCAATAAATGACAAATATATCAAACTGGATATGATCGGCCCTTATGCTCCACAGTTTGCCTGTTACCTTGTCACCCGCTGGATTCCGTAAGCATACCTTGTTCACTCATCGCTGTGTCGGTGATGGCTAAACACTATGCGCCTGGAACCAAACGCAAAGTTCCCGGAAAAAAGATTACATGCAAAGGCGAATTAGGTATAATATTCAGTCGTTCTTTTGTAGTTGGTAATTGGTGATGGGTAATTCAAAAATCAAAATGCAAAATTAAGGATGTCATCCCGACTTGTCGGGATTCCACAATTTTGATTTTTTATTTTTAATCTTTGAATTTATTTGTAGGAGCATGTATGTCAGGTCATTCTCATTGGGCTGGGATAAAACATAAAAAGGCCGCTGTTGATGCCAAGCGCGGCAAAATATGGAGTAAATTAGCTCGAATGATAATAGTCGCAGCTAAGACCGGTGGCGGTGACCCGGCTGCGAACTTGTCTTTGCGTTATGCCATCGACAAGGCTAAAGCAGCCAACATGCCAAAAGATACAATCGAAAAGGCGGTCAAAAAAGGCACCGGCGAATTGGAGGGGACTACTTTTGAAGCGGTGCTGTACGAAGGTTATGGGCCGGGCGGCGTAGCAATAATGGTCGAGGCACTGACGGACAATCGAAATCGAACTGTGCCGGAAATCAGAAGAATTTTCGAAAAGCACGGCAGCTCATTAGGCACAACCGGCTGTGTCAACTGGATGTTCAGCAAAAAAGGGCTCATCACAGTAAGCACCGACAAAGCTGAGGAAGACCAGCTTTTGGAGCTTGCCTTGTCTGCTGGCGCTGATGATATGGAAAATACGGGTAGTGTCTATGAAATAACCTGCGATCCAGACGCTTATGACGAACTAAAAAAAACGCTGACAGAAAGAGAAATACCAATGGAAGTGGCTGAGATTTCGATGGTGCCACAAAATATGGTGCCGGTTAGTGACTCTAACACCGCGAGAAAAATAATTTCCCTCATGGAAGCTCTGGAAGACCACGAAGATGTGCAAAACACATTCTCAAATTTTGATATACCGGAAGATATAATGGCGGAGATTTCGTGAAATTTGAAAAGAGTCTAAATATTTAGCCCCGTAATTTATTGCGGGATTCATAAACCATTTTCATTAGTAAGTTCCTTCGCCTTTTTAATGGCAAATTGATAATTATCCTCGCCGAGTCGGCTCACAATTTCTTTTCTTTCCGGATACATCATCTTGAACTGTCGTCTGAAGCTGTCTTCAATCTCAATTGTCTTTTTATATTGCTCGATGGCGATGTCGGTCTTACCTAACTTTTCAGCGATTTGGGCCAGCTTAAAATGCAGCCGGTCTGAGCCGGGATAAAGCTGTATTGCCTTTTGGCACCAATCGTAAGCTTTTTGAGTTTGGCCCTGCAGTTCATAGACATCGCTTAGCTTTTCATAGTTTTTAAAGTCTGCCTTGCTACGAACAATCGCTTGTTGAAAACATTCTTCTGCATTCTTAAGAAGTCCGGATTGTTTCTGGCCTGCCTCGCTATATTGTTGCAGGTAAAGTCGACCATTCAGATTCAGGGCTGTTGGGTCGAGCTTATCATATTCACCGGCTTCGGCAAAAAGAGCGTGTGCTTTTTGAAATTGTCCTATAGATAAAGCCTTGTGGGCCTGTTGAATTTTGGTGGTACTCTTAAATACCGGCAGCCATGCGTAGCCAATATAGGCTGCGATTATTACTACAGCAAATATTACTGCTGCCGCTTTCGTAAAGGGTTTTGCATTTACAACAACCGGAGTTCGTGAGTTTGTTTGGTAATCTATCGCAGTCAGACAGGCTACTATCACCCAAAAAGTTGTATATACACCCGGCTCGAAGATGGCATAGTCTATAAGGTTATTCAGGAGCACTCCAAGAACGGCGCACCAGAGGATAGCAGTATTTTTCGTTTCTCGTCGCTCGTTTCTCGTCGCTCGTTTTATCTGAAAAGGGGCACTTAAAAGCAAAAATCCCATAATGAATGCCAAGACCGGTGCAACATATATGGTCGATATCACAAAGATTTTTAAATCCAAAGTATCCGCGGGAGTTTCCGCCAAAATCATTGGCCTGATAAGCAGCAATGCAGCCGATATGACGATTAAGAAAATTATGGCTGGCACTCGTCGCTCGTCGCTCGTCGCTCGTCGCTCGTCTTTTATGAGGACAGGAAAGATTACTCTCAATAACGGGATGAAAATCATTGCTAAGAATCCGACAAGGCCAATAGGGCCGTATTGTGTCAAGATACTCAGCAGGAAATTATGCGGGTCTGCAACGGATTCGAGAGCTTCGACTGGTTTATAGTGTGGATAAAAGATCTTAAAATTGCCTGGTCCGACGCCGGTAAACGGATGGTCGGCGTACATCTTTGCTGATGCTTGCCAGTATTGCCATCTGACTAACATGGGCGTGCCACCCAGCAACCGATTGTGTTTTAAACCATATAAAATGACAAGACATCCGCCTGTGATGACTAACAGTAAAGAGGCAATCAATATTGCTTTTTTGTGTTCTTTTAGCTGCTTGCCAAAGTAGTAGTATGCAATGAATAGTGTCGCGGCGAAGAGTAAGCCGATGAATGCGCCTTTACTGCGGGTAAGGATAAGACCCAAAAAGATAAGAGCAATAGCAGCACCACCGCTGAGGAGATATGGATTCAAACTTTTAGCCCCCGGTTTTACCGGGGGGTTTTCCTCGCGATTTTTTAGTCTATCGATTAGTAAGACAACAGCCGCAAAGAACGCTATTAGCGCGAAGCAGCCGGCAGAGTTTCGCGTTGTGAAAAAGCCTCGAACTCCTCCTGTATAAAGACGATGTTCAAAAAGAAAATTTTGGAAGGTGCCAGGCTCTATCCCGAGCGGTTCGAGCAGGGTCTGCGGAGCCTGTTCGTATTGTTCGATAGTTGCTTGGTTTGTGACCAGCAGTTGATAAATGCTCTCACAGGCGGATACTACGCCTAAGGCTCCAATGACACACAACACCAGATTGATTTTTGATGGACTGTCCAGTATCTGAACTAACAAAATCGCCATAAGCAGAGGAGCCAAAAGCATAATTACGTTGGTTATGGCTAATCGTTTATCCGCTGATGCAAAACCGGCGACAATGGAAGCTGAACAAAATAAAAGAATTCCGACTTCGATGCCGGTGACACGATATAAAAATTTCTTACTGCAAAATTTCCACGTGAACCAAAGGACGCATGAGAATATCAGTACCGCCGACACAGATAGGCTATAGACTACATCGCTTATATTGCCAGGCAGAGACGGTGACAGTGCACCAGGAGCTTCGGGGAATGTGATACGAAGCGAAAGCACACAAAGACAGAAGGCAAGAAGGATATACTCAATAATCGTTTGGCTTTTACTTTTGGGTAAAGTCGAGTTGATCATTGCTTTAGTCATTTCTGGCGGTTGTTTCAAAGACAGCGATAATGGCCAATACCATAATTGTTTGAATAAAGATAAGAATCGCGCCGATCATATTAACCTGGTACAGAAAAGTTGCGCCAAGGCCCGTGCAGAGCGTAGCTAAATATAGTGTCAGAACCGTTTGAGTATCGGTCAGCCCGCGTCCTTTTAGTCGATGGGAGAAGTGCTGAGTATCGCCAATGAAGGGATTTTTGCCCTGGCTTATACGCAGGATTGTCACGCTGATAAAATCATACAGTGGAACCGCCATGACGACCAACGGCATAAATACCGAGTACCACTGTCCGCTTTGTGCTTCGTGGTAATAAGTCGTGCGCATAGTTAAAAGTGCCACAAAAAAGCCGACGACTAATGAGCCTGCGTCACCCATAAATATTTTGGCAGGGTGGAAATTAAAGACCAGAAAGCCCAGCAGTGTCCCGATAAAAACAATCGCAAGGCCGCCGACAAAAATCTGGCCACTTGAAGCAGCAGCAAAAAATAAGATTCCACTTGTTATAGCGGCGATACCGGCTGAAGCGCCATCCATATTGTCGAGAAAGTTAAACGCATTGACAATCAGAACTATCCAAAAAGCTGAGAGTACAGATGCAATTATCTTATTTGTAATAAAAAGCTCAATCCTGACCTCACCCCAGATAGCAGCGGCTATCGCAACGGCGAACTGAACAGCCAATTTCAGAAATGGACCGAGACGTTTTTTATCATCCCATAAACCAAGTACAAATAAAATAGATAGACTGAGCAGAATAGTGACAAGCTGACCGATTTTGCCCAAAAAATCAGAAGGGTCGATATTGGCTGTTTGTGCCAGTGAATCAAGCCGATTAGATGCAAATTTTATCGCAGCCGTAGCAGCCAGCATGAAAATTAAAAGCGTAGCAAAGATAGCAATTCCGCCCCCTAACGGAACAATTCTTTGATGGTACCTGTCAGACGATGGGTATGCAGCAAAGCCGATGCGAGCGGTTATATTTTTTACAATGGCCGTTAAGAAGGCCGAAAGGGCGAATGAACCGATAAGTAAATATACTGCGAATGTAATCAACATTACAACTCCGAAGAGCCAAAAAGCCAGGCTTTCCACTTTTTTTGTTGTGCCTGGTGTTTTAACTGTTCCAATAATCGCTTTCTTACTTTCTCAAAGAACTCGAAATAACACTCTTGTCTGTAATCCAGATATGTGTATGGCAGAGGACGCCAATATCCTTTGTCGAAAATAAGAGTTACCTCAGCATATATTTTTTTCCCGATATATATACGATGCGAATAGTTTTTTGTTGAGGCTAAAATGAGCTTGGAAGGCTCAATTATCCCCGAGTCCAGATTGACCGGCCTGGGTAGCGGGACTTTTAGTCTTGCAGCTAATTTTTGTTCGAGCTTATTTGTTTTATGTTTTATTTTGAACAATTTACCTGGATCGATCAGTTGTTCGATGCTGACGAATTGCCTTAAGATATTTGAGCCGGTTTGTTCTTGATAATACTGAGTGTGAGTGAAGGGCCATACATCGCTTACCAGATCGACCTTGTCAAACTTGTCTTCTATAGTCTCCATCGCAGCGAGCAGAGACTTTCGGTCAGCAGCCAAGATGCCAATTATGAGCTTTACTGGTTTAGGACTTTTCAGTTTCCACATTTCATGTTTTGAGTTTTTGGCTTTGAGTTTTTAATTTTTCTATACATCGCAGATTCTTACCGCGTTGGATAGTGACTCCAATGGGTCGTGCTTCGGGACGAATTCATGCGCGACGTAGCCCGTAAAGCCTGTTTCGACAACGGCCCGCATAATGGCAGGGTAATATAGCTCCTGTGTTTCGTCGATTTCGTTTCTGCCGGGGTTGCCCCCCGTGTGGTAGTGACCTATGTAATCCTTATAGGTGCGAATCGTGCGAATTATGTCACCTTCCATAATCTGAGCATGGTAGATATCGTACAGTATTTTTACGCGTTCCGAGCCGATGGTCTTGCAGACCTCCACGCCCCATTTCATATTGTCGAACATATAATCCTTGTGGTTGACCTTGCTATTGAGATACTCCAGGCATATTGTGACCTTCTTTTCTTCGGCATAACCGACAACCTGTTTTAGGGCGGCGACACTGTTTTTGATGCCGTCCTCATCAGACATTCCGGCCCGGTTGCCGGGGAAACTGATGACGTTTGGATATCCATATTCTTCGGCTGCATCAATGGCCGAGTGGATTTTAGCAAGGCACTCGGTATGGTTTTCTATCCTGTTTATACCCTTGGTCAGGCCGTGCGTGTTAACCATAGTGCAGATTAGCCCGTGTTTTTTGACGGTCGTAAAGTCACGCGGATCGAGCAGGTCGATGCCTTTTATGCCAATTTTTTTACAGGCCTCGCAAAGCTCATCGAGAGATAACTTGCCGTAGCACCATCTGCTGACAGCCTGGTTGATTCGTCCATTTTTGACCATGTGCTCTACCTCATCAATGCTAAGGGCTGGGGCTTTCTTAGACAGTGCTCCAGATATCGCACCAGCAGCTACAATAGAAGAATTGCGGATGAAAGTACGTCTTGAGAGATTGCTATTTTTCATCGTGTCTCTCCTTTACAATCTGAGTTAATTTTTACCTTATCCTCGTTCAAAAGACATTTTTTAACGAACTAATTGTATCTGATTACACATATAAGTTAAGCTCAGCGGCATTTCAGTATTTCTACTGGAGCCATCGGTTGGGACTGCCACTCCTTTCGCAGGATACTCATTAAGTAACAGCTCCAGTAAGAATTACCTACTCTTGCTGATTCTCTCAAAGTCCCCTCTAATATGAAACCTGCTTGTGTATAGCACTTCATAGCAGCCTTATTGAAGTCGAAGACACCCA
>CAZVUF010000052.1:0-13238 GCA_964629355.1 uncultured Pirellulales bacterium
TATTATTTGCACCGTGTACATTTGGTGTCATCCAGTTATCTACAGTGCTTGAATTCTGCGTACCTTTCGCTGCGGGGTTTTTCGTCGCGAGGACATGACCATTTAAACCATAGCTGCCGGCTATACCGTTTAGACCAGCGTTCTGTCCTAAATAGGAACCTCTATAGATGCCCCAGGCGCTGTAGATATTTAACGTTTGTGCTTGATTATCGCGCTCGTCAATTATGGGCTTCTTGGCTGTTGGACAAAACCAGATTTTATTCTGCTTCCAATCCTTATACCGATCTTCGAGCTGCCAGGGCCAATAATACCCCGAGCCATCTTGGCCGGACCAGAATCTGCCGTCATTGGCTTCCGTGTACATTGAACTGATTATACCCCACTGCCGCAAGTTTGCTATGCACCCTATTGTTCTGGCTTGCTCCTTGACGCGTCTCAATGCCGGCATCAATATCGCCATCAATAATGCGATTATGGCAATCACTACTAAAAGCTCTATTAGGGTAAAACCTTTTCGTACTTGCATCGCAAATTGCCTCCTTCTTTTTATAATCTTTTTATCTAACTTTCATATTGTAAATGATTAGCTACATTTACTCATACTGATTATAACACACATCTTAAAGCTGTACAACCCATTTAGGCGAATTTTTTTAAATTTCTAAGCCCTCGAATTAAAGAAAAATGCCATAATTTATGCTCAAATTACCTAAGCTGCTACTTCCATTCCCTTCTAAATAGAACAGCCCGGCTTCGGCTATTCATTTTTCAGTTTTAGTTCGTACCGCATTGCATATTTAGCTGTTGCACCTTCCGGCGCAGGTGCTTCCAGAATGGCTTTAGAGCCGGTACGGTGATACATAAACGGTTTCTTTATAGCAGGATCATCGGGGATGGCAACGTTGGTGATGTTGCTTAGATCATTTGGAAATTCGCCATTTTTCGCGGCATAAAGACGTATCGCTTCAATACATTGCAGAACGGCAGCGTGACGATCCAACCTGTTCATCATCAGATGTACCTTTGCTCTTATGTCGGGCGATTCGAGCACTACTTGCTCAGTCAGGTCGATAACCGGCTTTGGCAGATTCTGCAAAGCCCAATAGAGATTGGGTGCCTCGGTTCCCTGGATGAACTGTTCGAGCTGTCTGCACATAAACGCGGCTGTTGATAAGCCGATTAGGCATTGGACGAGAGTGGGGGCTTCGGCTAAGTGCTTTGCCATAGCAAAGCTGGTTTGAAAGGTACCAATGGCCTTATCGTACTGGCCTTGAACGATGTGCAAGCGGACCTGCAGAGCAAGGATATATATAATATGACGATATTTTCTCATGTATTCCGTGAGTTGGTCCTCACTGACTTCCGAATCCGGCCACTTGCAAAGTTTGCATTTGGCAGCTTCTTCAAGTAATTGCACTGTAGGTTCGAGCTGCTGCAAGGTTGATTGCGCTTGTTCGAGGGGCAATTCTTCTAATGGAGCTCTGCTCCATTTGCTGATTAGGTCACTTTGTAGATTTGTAGGTAATGATTGGACAGCTTTTTCATATAATGACGCTGCATTCGCGTCGCATAGCTGCTCAGCCTTCGGAAGAAGCTGGTATCTATGGACTGGTTCAGGGGCTTTGGCTGGGTGTAGCATAAGTTCAATCGTGCGAACTTGTTCCGTTTGTTTCTCATCGCCGGCGGAAATTCCAGCCATCACAAGAATAATGATAAGGACGAAAGTGCGTTTCATAATACGTTCTTCTAATACCAAGCCGGTACTTAATCTATATCGTGCGGACTTTATGCAACCGGTGAAGAAGGTATCGTATCATTGTAGATTAGCAAATGATAGCTATTCTTCTATCAGATAAAATCCGTTGCAGGGAATCTCTATTTTTTGGCCGTCTTTTATTTTAATAAAAAGAGTGTCTGTAAAAACTTGTCCATTATTTTCGTTATCCGGCGGCATTATTTCCAGCTCAAACTGATAATCGCCGTCGCCTTTTTTCTGACTAAGGACCTTTATGAGATTGTTTTGCGATGACACGGCATCAACTTCGAATTCCTTGCCAAAGTTACTGACAATCCGAAGTGGTCTTTGTATAGGCTTTTTCGGCTCAGCATTGAAGATAATTATCTGTGGCGGTTCAATTGTAAACATTGATGGCACATTAAATGGGATTGTGATCGATTTCCATTCGGGATGGTCCAGGTTGATGTGTACAAATCCCCTCATATTTTCTTGAATTTTTTCTGTATCAATTTTGGGTTCAATAACAAATTTTGTTGCTTTCACAGACGCATCTACATCAGCAGTTATAGAGTTTAGAGTCGATTTAAAAACCGTTATGGAAAACGGCTGATTATCAAGACTGCTGATTGTAATCTTTGGACAGGTAGTATTATCTCCCTCGAGAACGAGCTTAAAACTCTTAGGCTCCCATTCGACTTTCGTTACTACTTTGGCCTTAATAGTAAGTGGAATGTCGGGATTATATTTATCATTACTTAATATGTGCATACGTTTTAATTCCGATCCGAGGTACTTCGCCGAAGTATATTCTATTTTCAAAGTCCCGCCTTTGCCAGAGGGGTATTTTTTCTTCTTTAATTTCGTAGCAGTGACACCACAGCAGGCTTTCACCTCTTTTATTTGCAATAGACCGTTCCCTGAGTTTTTAAATTTGAACTCAACGGTCTTTTTTTGCCCCGGACCAACTTCGCCGAAGTCGTGAACTACTTTCTCGAAAGTAAGGATTGGCGTTAGCTGAGCTTCCAGGGCAGCTTTAAGTTTTTGTTCTGAACTCTGGCAACCGAAGTTTGAAAGTAGAACGCAATTGACAAACAGCAAAATCAGTGTCATACAATTGCGTTGCATATTTCCACCTCCACATAAAATTGTAACCGAAATATTTTTTATTTTATGACCATTTATTATAGCATAAATGGCATCCGCAGGCAATAGTCAACGAGATTCTATCCTGGGGAATGCCTTCTTTTCTGCGAAAAATGGACATAAAATAATCGTATGGATTGTTATTTGCTGCTGATTGTGTAAAGAACTGCAAGACAAATTATCGAGGTTCTTTAAATATTATGGTTTTTTCTCATCCCAGGCGGCAGTTGTATTCCACCACGTCTTTTTGATTCCTTGAAGTCAATTATGATCTTGGCCGCAGCTTTTGGGTCGTCCAGCACAGTAAAAACATTTAAATCATCTGGAGAAATATAATGGTGCTTTTTGAGCATTTTTTCCTTTATCCATGTGATTAGTCCTTCCCAATAGTCACTTCCCATTAGGATCACGGGAAAATAAGCCTGTCTGAGCGTTTGAATCAAAACCAGAGCCTCGGTAAACTCATCCATAGTTCCATACCCGCCGGGAAAAACTATGAAACCATGGGCGTACTTGAGGAACATCACCTTTCGACAGAAGAAGTATCTGAAGCTCAATGACAGATTCTGATATTCATTTGGGGGTTGCTCCATTGGCAGCTCGATATTCAGACCGATGCTTCTGCCGCCTGCTTCGATAGCTCCTTTATTTGCTGCTTCCATAATTCCTCCTCCTCCACCGGTTATTATTGCAAAACCGGCCTTTGCTAATTCGGAGGCTGTCTGTTCGGCGAGTTTATAATATCTTTGTTTTGGCTTTGCTCTTGCTGAACCAAAAATTGACACCGCAGGCCCAACAGAGCCAAGCTCTTCAAATCCCTCTACAAACTCAGCCATTACTCTGAATATTCGCCAGAGGTCTCTCACCGGACTTTCGAGCATTTCAATCATAGAGCTAAACCTTCCTGTTTGCAATAGTCGGACGTAGCTGTTATTTTTTAAACCTGTTTTTACCAAGAAGACGGATCAAATGCTGCAGGGCAATATTCTGATATCGGACAATTCTCACAGTCGGGTTTACGAGCTTTGCAAATATATCGTCCGTGGAAAATCAGCAAGTGACTGAATAATATCCAGTTTTTCTTAGTTACTATTTCGGCTAAATCGAATTCCAACTTTACAGGATCGGCATTTTCGGACAGTCCCAGCCGCCGAGAAAGCCGAATAACGTGCGTATCGCAAACTATGCCTGGTATACCGAAAGCATTGCCTAAGACGACATTTGCAGTTTTTCGGCCTACCCCCGGAAGCTCCAACAATTTTTCCATCGTTTTGGGTACATTGCCGCCGAATTTCTCGATAATCGCTGTGCAGGTACCCTTAATATTGACAGCTTTATTGTGATAGAAGCCTGTACTTTTTATATCTGACTCAATCTGCTTTATATCAGCTTTTGCCCAATCATCTGCCGATTTATACTTCTTGAACAAATCCTTCGTAACTATATTAACCCGAACGTCGGTGCATTGAGCGGAAAGAATTGTGGCAATCAGCAGTTCGAGCGAATTGAAAAAGTTAAGTGCGATTTTTGCTTCCGGAAATCTCTTTTTCAAAATTGGCCAAATTTTTTTAATCCGTTCTGCTGCCTCGACTTTATCAATTTTTTTGAGATTCGTTTTTTTTGCCAACTTCTCTCCTTTCTGGAAGTTGCTCAAGAGAGTTTTTTAATTCATTCGCAAACAGAATTCCCCGCCATTTGATTGGTTCTTTCCTGCCCAGCACAAATAGCATACTAACCGGCACTGCCGGCTCATTATAGATGTTTTTCAAAGCTAATGTTGCTGGAAAGTCTTTTTCCGTTGTATCAGCTTTAATTGCTAAAACTCCTTTTTGTTCGATTAGTTTCGCAATATCTTTACGCTGATAAACAATTCTATCCACGAATTCACAATTAGTGCACCAACTGGCTGTGAACTTTATCAAAACAGGCCTTTGCTCGGATCGAGCACTAGCAATCAAATTTGCATTATATTCCTGCCAATTGATGAGTTCCGGTGTAAAAAAGAACCGAAAAGCAAAAATAGCCAAAGCAACAGCTATAATACGAACCAATATTTTACGTGATAACTTAGTTCCGTAGCTAACCCAGCCGGCCCACATCCAGACGCAAAAACTGAGAACGACCGCAAAATACAATACGTTGATTTTATTTCCTTCTGGAATTCCTTTTATCAATTTCACAGCGACAATTAACAAAATAAAACCGAGTGTCTGCTTAAATAGCTCCATCCAGCGTCCAGCTTTGGGCAGACGTTTTAATAAGCCTGGCATCGATGTCAGTATAGCGTATGGCAGAGCCATTCCGAGACCGATTATCATTATTGCAAAAGAACCCAGAGCCAAGGGTTGTGCCTGCACCCAGACAAAGGCAACTGTTAACATTCCAAAACTACAAGGTGTGCTCAATATCGCTGCCAGAAATCCCATACCGAGCGAGCCTAAATATCCTTCGCCAGAACCGGATTTGCTCGATACCGAAGCGGGCAGTGTAATCGTAAAGACGCCAAACATAAACAAGGCCATTACTACCATTAAAAGTGCCAAGGCTGTAACGATTGCCGGATTTCGCAGATGGTCACCCCAGCTAAATGTTGTATCATAAAAGCTTTGTAAAATAACATTTGCTGCCGCGATGCATGCAAAGAACAGCAGTATCCCAAAGCAAAAAGCTAATCCCATTGCTGTGGATTTACGCTTACTTTTTTCTGCCTGTTTAATAAGGCGCATAACTATAAGAGGTAAGATAGGCCATACGCATGGCATAATATTCAGAATCAATCCCGCTATAAACGCTATACTAAGAGCAAACCATGTAGAGTAGCTGGACACGATAACAGCTTCATTCGGCTCATCGCTTGTTGTAATACGGATATTTTCCCACGAATCTCGCTTACTCCAGTCAATGGTGGTTTGCAGTATTTTTTCAAAGGGTTCTAAGCAAACCATACTTGTACAAGCTATTCCAGAGATTTTGACTTCAACATTACTTGTAACAATTTTAGATGTTTTTAGTGGGTTTTTAACTGCTCTGATTGGGACAAAGACGGCAAAGCGGCCGGCATATACTTCGACTTCTTTGCCTGATGGGTCCTGGATGATCTTCCACTTCGGAAAGATAGCTTTGCCGAACTCAAAATTATCGGATTTAGCTATAATCTTGAGTTCCAAACCTGGTGCCGGTGCGGTTTCCGGTTTTGCATAGTAATGCAGGTCTTCGGTACCTTCAAATAGGAAGGCTAAACCCGGCTTGGAACTCATTCGGGCAGACTCAATGCGTATGTTCGAAAATTCATTTTCATATCTTATTAGTTCAACCCGTGAAGTGACCGTGTCGATGGTGACTGTAGAACTTGGCTCTATTGTGCTTTCGCCTGAGGCAAGAGACATGGCAGTGAAAACACAAATTATACATAATATGGCAGTAATTCTTTCCTGCATAAAAATCGTTGAGGTAGTAGTGTTGCAGAGATAATGTTAATCGGCCGTCTGCTTTTGCTGTTGGTTTTGTGTTGATTTTGGCGGCTCGCTCTTAGCTTGCTCAGCCGCTAACAAATCGCCAACGGTAGGCTTATCCAGTTCACCGCCTTCTAAAATCAATTTAACATCGCTGGCATCGAGAGTTTCATATTTTAATAATGCCTTAGCTATACCCTCAAGTTTATCTTTGTTAGATTCTATCAATTCTTTTGCTTTTTTATATGCCTCGTCTGTAATCTTTTTTACTTCGTTATCGATTGCTTCGGCGGTTTTTTCGGAATACTCTTTCTCGCCAGGCATCACGTACATAAGGTCCTTGATTCCCGAATCCGGCCCATAGCTGATCGGCCCAAGCTTATCGCTCATACCCCAGGTCAAGACCATTTGCCTTGCGATTTTAGTAGACTGCTCAATATCCGACTGTGCTCCGCTGGATATATCGTCACAGAATATTTCTTCTGAAATTCGCCCGCCGAAACACACTTGTAAAAGTGCCATGCAGTATTTTTTCGTAAATATGGTTCTGTCTTTTTCCGGCAGAGCAAAAGTGGCGCCGCCCATTGGCCCACGAGGAATAATACTTACCTTATGCAGTGGGTCTGCATCCTTGAGCAGGGACTGAACAAGTGTATGACCGGCCTCATGATAAGCGGTAATTTCCTTTTCCCTCTGGTCGATACTTCTGCTTTTCTTGGCTCTTCCCCAGCGAACCTTATCGCGTCCCTCTTCCAAGTCGGCCATTTCAACATATTCTTTGTTGGCCATAGTTGCCATTAGGGCTGCCTCGTTAATAATAGCAGCCAGGTCCGCTCCGCTAAACATAGGTGTGCCGCGGGCGAGTTTGTTTAAGTCGGCGTTGGGACCTAATTTTACTTTATTTGCATGAACTCTCAAGATGTCTGCTCGGCCTTTTAGGTCCGGCAGGGGGACGACGACCTGCCTGTCGAATCTGCCCGGACGAGTCAATGCGTGGTCTAAGATATCCGAGCGGTTTGTCGCCGCGATTACAATTACCTGGTCGTTTGTATCGAAGCCGTCCATTTCGACTAAAATAGCATTTAGTGTTTGCTCGCGTTCATCGTGGCCGCCACCGACAAAGCTGGCCCCGCGTTTGCGCCCAATTGCGTCGACCTCATCAAGGAAAATTATGCAGGGCGAATTGTCTTTGGCCTGCTTAAACAAATCTCGCACACGTGATGCGCCGACGCCTACAAACATCTCTACAAAGTCACTTCCTGATATACTGAGGAATGGAACGTCGGCTTCGCCGGCTATTGCTTTAGCAAGCAGGGTTTTGCCACAACCGGGAGGTCCTATCAGCAAAACTCCGCGAGGAATACGGCCGCCCAGCCGTTGAAATTTTTTGGGATTTTTCAAAAACTCGATTATCTCAGCTACTTCCTCTTTGGCTTCATCGATACCTGCAACATCTTTAAATGTAACTCTGACTCGGTCTTTGCCGTGCAGTCGGTGCTTGCTTCGGCCAAAAGACATCAACATTCCACCGGCACCGCTGCGAAGGTTTCGTGCGAACATAAAGTAGAAAAATCCCACTAACAAGAGTAACGGTAGGATCCACTGAATTAGCATGAAAAGCCAGATATGCTGCCTCGTATATTTCCACTTTACATTGTTGGCCCTCAGCAGTTCTATAATTTGTTCGCCCACTGAATCCGGCCTATAATCTACGGTGAACTTTTTTACGCCATGCTTGCTAAAGCCTTTCTGATTAAACTCTCCTGTAATCTCGGTTTCACCAATCTCAATAGGTTTGCTGCTGTCGATTTCACCATTTTTAAGTGCTTCTTCGAAGTCGCTCCATAAAATGTTGTTGCTCTTCAGGCCCGGCTGCAGCATAAGCCACATAGCGAACATCACCGCAATAATGATTATAAGCCAACTGAAAGGCCCTCGTTTATAGCTTGGCAGCGGGGGTTTCTTGTTCGCTCTGCGCTGTAATCCTCGACGTTTTTGAACTTGTTTTTTATCTTGATTACCGTTCATAATCTGAGAAAAAGCATTCTTGTTTTGCTATTACCACTTCTTCTGCATTAGTTCTACGATTTTTCGTGCCAGATTGTTTGCTGCCACGGCTGAAGCGTAGCTAAAGTCCTGGTTTTGGAATTCGGAAAATGTAGCCTGCCCATTAACTAACTGGTTGTCTATTAGTAATTCCCCGGTCTTTAAATTTTTCCAGTTTACCACCGCTCGCAATTGTACTTCTCTTTCCAGTGCCCGGCCTGTCTCTCGTTCGATGCTTAAAACTGATTCATCAATTGATGTTATTTGACCAGTCATAACAGTGTCGGCACGGTCTCTGCTGGATATTATTTTATACGGTGTTTCTGTCTCGATGCGTTTGGCCAAAGCATCAGACAGTTCATATTCCACTCCTCGTCTGAAGCTTTGGTTATCGAACATTTCCAGGCAAACGCTGCTAACGTCCTGTGGGTAAAGGGATGAGTTGTAATAGCCGGTTATTTGAGAACAACCACACAGGCATAGACAGATTGTCACTAGTGCATAAGTCACAGTACCATAAGCTGCAGGTTTGCTTCTATTCATGTGTTTTTGAGCTTCTGTTGTTTTAAATCTTCGTTTATTCATTCTTAGTTTCTATACCGGTTAGGTTTTTTGTAAGTGCTTCTTTTGCCAATTCAGCAGATTTACTTTCCGGCCAATTCCGGATTACCATTTGAAAGTAAAGATTGGCTGCCAGTGTTTTGCCGGTTCTTTGATAGTATAAGCCGATGGTGAGCTGCTTGTATGCAATTTGCTCATCTATCTGCATCAGTGTTTCATCGATACCAAGATTTTTAGTGTCTTGTGGATAGCGTAATTTGTAATTTTCGTAATAGGTTTTTGCGGTGTCTAAACCCGATGCATTATACTTTGGCCCTTTATAGGCTGAATGTTTGCATTGAGCCATACTAAGCAAAGCCTGCTTGGCGATATCACCGGTTTTCCATTGCCATGATATTTCGGACCATTTAAGGTGTGCTTCATTGAACATTTCTCTCTGTTCATAACTTTCAGCAACAGCCACAGCGGCCTGGATCCCAATTAGTCTATCGCCTGCTCGGTCGGTGATGTTTTCCATAATCCTTATGCCTTCGGCGTATCCCTTAATCTTGAAGATGCCGAGAACAGTTTTTTTCCGGCCAGCTAAAAAAGCTTTGGCTATGCGAAAAAGCCTCTCCAATGCTACATCATAGAGTGTATTATCGCGATAGTCTTTATCGAGAAATTTATTATAATTTCTGGTTGCTTTGCTAAATTTCTCGTCGCAAAAGTAAAGTTCTGCTTCGATAAAGATATCCAAATCCTGCTCGGCGATTTCAGGAAACTCTTTTCTGAGATTGCTCCATTCTTCGTAAAGGTCTAAAGTTTGGCCTGAGATGAGTAGATTTTCGGTGCGAACTATGACTAAAAGATATTTATCTTCGTCTTTAGTCTGAACAGACTTCCAATCCTGGCCTTGTTCAAGCTGCCAGGTCTCTGCCGACGATGTCATGGTATGGCTAATCAGCGCAACCATAGTCAGCAGTATGATAAGTTGTATCCTGTATTTCACCATCATTTGCATGATTCTTTTTATAATTGCTTATTCAACTTGAATTGTCAACATTATAACTTGTCTTGTGGCCGTTGCAAACCAGCGTTTCTAATATACCTTTTTTTGTGGTTCTGTAAAGCGCCGCGATATTTAAAACAATAAAGAGGCGATCCAGCCTTTCTTGACGCTGGCCGGCTGATAGCTTATAGTGTTCGGCATTGTATTGGTAGATGGCATTAGTGTCCATTGTAGTAGTGCCGATCTGGAATAGTGGAGTATGCTGTTGAGCGGCAAAAATCAGGGTTAATATAGTGGCCAAAGAAAGTCAGTGTAACAAATGCACGGGTCTGTGCTGTAGATATTTTGCTCTACCGATTGAAACGCCCAAGACAAAAGAAGATTACGAAGATGTAAGATGGTATCTCTGCCATAAAGGCATAACGGTCTTTGTGGAAGACGGCGACTGGTACATCAATATAAAAAATATGTGTCGGCACCTCTCGGAGAAAGATTATCACTGTAAAATTTACGATAAAAGGCCGAAGATTTGCAGGCAATACCGTCACAGAGATTGTGATTATGTCGAGGGTAAATATTATTATGAGCTGCACTTTAAAAATGATAGACAGATGCAAGAGTATATAAAGGAAAAATTTGAAAGTGCACAGCATGGCTTACGCCATAACGCGAAAGAAAAGCAGAAAGTGAAGAACTCGTCTCGGCGAAGGCCGAGCCGTAGCAGGAAAAGAGAAAGAAATGAAGATACAGCCGGTAAAAGGTACGAGGGATTTTTATCCGCAGGATATGGCCGTTAGAAACTGGATAATCGACGGCTGGAAGAGAGTATCTATCCGTAACGGCTTTGAAGAATACGATGGGCCTATTTTTGAATATTTGAAGATGTTTCAGATAAAAAGCGGTGACGAAATCGCCGAACAGCTTTTCAGTCTAACCGATCGTGGCGGAAGAGAGCTGGCCTTGAGGCCCGAGATGACGCCAACACTTGCAAGGATGGTTAACCAGCGTATCAATTCATTGCCAAGGCCGATCAAGTGGTTTTCGGTGCCGAGGTTGTTCCGTGCCGAACGGCCACAGAAAGGCAGACTCCGCGAATTCTTCCAGTGGAACATCGACATAATCGGCGTGGATAGCATATTAGCTGATGCTGAGATTATATTTACAACAATCGATTACCTTCGCGAGGTCAAACTTAAGGAGAGAGATGTCCGAGTTAAAATCTCAAGTAGAAAGCTTTTGTCCTCTTCGCTTAGAAATATTGGCATTCCAGAGAACCAACTGGATTCATTGTACACTTTGCTTGATAAGTATCACAAAATACCCAGTGATACTTTCGAAAAAATGCTTGTAGAGCAGGTTCCTGATTCAGGTATGGCCAAAAGGATCGTGGATTTTATGGCTGCACCAACCTTTGTTGATTTGACTGAGATAGTTGGCACTAATCCAGAGGTCGAAGAAGCCATACAAGAACTTTGTCGTTTGAAGGAACTGTTAGAGCAAATGGATGTTTGGCGTTATTGTGACTTTGATTCGAGCATTGTTCGAGGCTTGGCTTACTATACGGGTATAGTGTTTGAGATTCATGAGTTTGCACAAGAGCTTCGCGCTATCGGTGGTGGCGGCAGATACGACAATCTCCTCCAGGACTTCGGTGGTCCGACAATACCAGCTACTGGAATGGGAATGGGTGATTGTGTGCTGGGCATATTGCTTGAAGAAAAGGGATTAATCAAACCTGAACTGCAGGAGCTGGACTATTTTGTCGCCTTTGTAGATGAAGCTTATAAGGAAGCTGCTGTTAAGCTGACGATGAAGTTAAGATCGGTAGGGTGGAGAGCCGGTTTCAGTTACAAATCCGCAAAATTAAGCAAGCAGTTGAAAGAAGCCTCAGATCAGAAAGCAAAAAAGTGCATAATTATCGGTGATGAATTCAAAGAAAATAAGCTTGCTGTTAAAGATATGGCGACCGGCCGGCAGGAGTTGGTTGAGCTTGACCGGTTTCTCGTCTCGGCGAAGGCCGAGCCGTAGCCGGGTTGGCAGAACTTGGAACTTAAATACCAATGAAGGATTTCCCACGGAATCACTATGAGGAGGCCTTTGAAAATTGGTTGATTGATAATCACGTTCGGTACATTGCGATAGACGAGAGCAAAAAAGCGGCTTTTGCGAGATGCAAGGTCAAGAGCTTTGATTTTCTATTATATCTTCGCAATGGGCAGACAATAATAGTCGAGGTAAAGGGGAGAAAATTTAAGGGAGCCAGTCTGAGCAAATTAACAGGTCTTGAATGTTGGGTCACGGCCGAAGATATCAATGGACTTACTAAGTGGCAGGAAGTTTTTGGCCCAGGCCATCAGGCGATTTTTATCTTTGCATATGAAATGGAGAATATCGACGTTGATTTTGATGGCAGGGCGGTTTATGATTTTGCGCAAAAAAGATATGTTTTTTTGTGTATTAAGCTGGATGACTATCGCTTGTTTATGAAAGTGCGCAGCCCAAAGTGGCAGACGGTAACACTTCCGGCTGATAAGTTCCGCCAATGCATCGTGCAAATGCATGCACTTTTACTAACGGGGTTTACTTCAAAGTGACAGGAATGAGAAGAAGGAGCTAAAATGAAGGTTGTTAAATTAAGTTTTGTTCTAATTCTTTTTTTTGCAATTAATGCATATCCGCTTTCCACAGTCCCAGGGACTCCTTACGGAGGACGCCTAATGGCGGAGCGGAATCTAATCATCAACGTTGACCATCGCTCTCCTAGGGAGTCCTTGCGGACAACCGTCAGTTTGAACGGTAAATGGCAGGTGATTATTGATCCCTATGAGAACGGCTATTACGATTATCGCTATCTGCCGAGCAAAAATGGCTATTTCAAAAATGCCAAAGCCCGGAATAAAACCGATCTGGTAGAATATGACTTTGACAAATCTGAGGTTCTAAATGTCCCCGGCGACTGGAACTCACAGCAGGACAAACTCTTTTTTTATGAAGGCACAATATGGTACAAGAAATCCTTTGATTATCTCCGTAAGGAGTCCCAAGGACAAGGAAAGCCCAACACACGCGTTTTCGTCTATTTTGGCGCCGCTAACTACCACTCTATAGTATACTTAAATGGCCAAAAGCTCGGCGAGCACACGGGAGGTTTTACGCCATTCAATTTTGAGATAACCAGGCTTGTGCGTGAAAAGGATAACTTCCTTATAGTTAAGGTTGACAATAAACGCCTGCGTGAAGGTGTTCCGACCGTAAATACGGACTGGTGGAATTATGGCGGCCTGACCCGCCGGGTGGAGCTTATCGA
>CAZVUF010000053.1:0-13196 GCA_964629355.1 uncultured Pirellulales bacterium
CAAGCCCTTTTGTGGCGGTCTTTTTGTGTATGGACGCAAAAAACATTTTCCGAATAAGGTCTATTATTAAGGATGCGCGGGCATTTACATTGATTGAACTTCTTGTGGTCATTGCGATAATTGCGCTGCTGCTGGCTATCCTTTTGCCATCCATGAATTTGGCTCGCACCCATGCCAAACGTTTGGTTTCCGCAAGCAACATGCGTCAAATCGGCTTGGCAATACATCTATATGCTGAAGATAATAACGGATTCTTTCCCGAAACAACCCATGGATTAACAGGTAATAAAGCGATGAAGCGTTCCTGGATTTTCACTCTCAAGCCGTATGTCAGCGATGTTAATGAGATTCGAATTTGCCCTGCAGACCCCAAAAGAAAAGAGCGACTGGCCAACGGCCTGAGCAGCTATGTCCTCAATGAGTATATTGCGGTGGATAATATCGATCCATTCGGACGAATTGTTGGTTCATCATACAGAAATATGTACAAGCTCAAAAGGCCGAGCCAAACAATCACCACATTTGTCGGCGCCGACAACCTTTCAGTTAGTATAACTTCAGACCACACTCACTCGCGTCTGTGGTTTCTTCCTGCCCCAAACATACCGTGGAATGCTATCCGAAAGGATATCCAACCGGACAGATATTGTTTAAGCAAGTCACTGGACAATACCAACGGCTCGTCACTGTATCTATATGCTGACAGCCGTGTAGATACAATCAAAGCAAAAGAATTGAAAGAAATAGCAGACAAGTATGAAAACTTTGCAAAACCGTCCGATTAGATTTTAAGAGTAGGAGGTGTCAAAATATGAACATAAATCTTTTGAAAACAAATAAGATTTTAATTACAGTCGTATTTTTAATCTCATTCTCAAAGTCGGTTTTGGCTGATGATAACTGCACATTGATATCCAGTGACATCACTACCTTCTATTTCGGTATTGAAACGCCGGTTCCCGACGTAAATCATCCTATTACGATAGACTTCTTTCATACGGATATCGAAGTATCTATAACAAATTCTGGCTGGGATATCTCAGTATCCAGCGATGATCCTGGCAGTCCCATTGGCGAAGGAGGTATCGCACCTGAAGATGCACTTTTATATGTCAACGCAAATTCAAGGATAATGCTTTCATCCATTCCAAGTGGTTTTGATTTTCTTGGAGCTAAGCCGGGCGAGACCATCCGGGTGCTGCCACAGACCGAGGGCAGTGGAGTATTACCATTAGGCTTGTGCACGGAAGAGACCGATATTAGCCGTCTGTGTAATTGGAATCCAAATGACCCCAGAGGAGCCGATACCATCGATAAATGGCTTGAAGTAAAAGTTGTCGGTGTTCGAGGACCAGTCGATGCAAACTTTTCTATGTGGCAGGTCGATGGAATTAATCCGCCGGTTGTGTTTGTCTCAACCCATGAAGGCGGGCTCACAGATGATGATGTGTTTTACATTTCCGCCGGCAGCCATTCACATTTAAACTGGGGTTTCACAAAGCCCGGCTTATATGAGATTGATTTCAGGATTTCAACGGTTTATAAATGCGATATTTCCCTCACCGCTGATATAACACCAATAGGCAATGAATTTTACAGAGGTAATTGTATTGTTGACTTTTATGACTTTGCTCTGTTTGCTTCGCACTGGTTAGAAATCGGCTGCGGAGGCACGCCGGATTTATGTGAAGGAACAGATTTAGATGGTAACAGCGAAGTCAACTTTAGCGATTTAGCCATCTTTGCGGAGCAGTGGTTTCGTTGTGGTTACACTGGCTGCGAACATTAAATCAATAGAGCACCAGCAAATTTTAAGACGAGAGTTTATAATTGCGAAATTGCTTATCGACAGCGGCAAATTCGGTACGTAAAATATCAGAAAATGTAATCCTGGCTTTTTCTACTGACTTCTGTATTTAAATCGACCTTTGGATTCAATAAATGCAAAGACGAATGTATATATCCGAAAACGGCAAGATGCAGGAAGATGACAATGCCGCGCCGCTTGTTTATATATACACTAACCCGACCGATGCTGAGAAAAAAGAGCTTATCGAACAATATAAAATCGATGAGCATACATTGAATTCCTCTCTTGACCCGGATGAATTGTCGCGCCTTGAGTTCGAGCCGGAGCACATCGCTATGATTTTCAAACGACCGAGACACTACGCTGCTGAAGATAACTTTCTATTCAAAGTAGCTTCTACCGGCGTCTTTATCTTCAAAGACAAACTGATAATCTTAACTGTGGATGAGGCACCTCTGTTTGAGGGAAAGCCTTTTATAAAGATGCAGTCCATCCAGGATATTTTGCTCAAGATGATTAACCGTTCGATTCTTCATTTCCTTGAACACCTAAAAGCGATAAATATGCTTTCCGGCTCTATTGAGCAATTGATAAGCACTTCGATGGAGAATAAATATTTGCTCAATCTCTTCACGCTCGAAAAGAGCCTGGTCTATTACTTAAACGCCACGAATTCAAACGGCGTTCTTATAGAAAGGCTTAAAAACAATGCCGCCAAGATAGGTTTTAGTCCGGAAAATATAGAGTTCCTCGATGACCTAACTATAGAGAATAACCAGTGCCGTGAGCAGGCCAACATATATTCGCAGGTGCTTGCAGAGATGATGGACGCCAGGGCATCCATCATCGCCAATAACTTAAACATCCGGATCAAAATGCTGACGATTCTAACAATTGCAATTATGCTTCCAACATTTGTGGTAAGTTACTTTTCAATGAACGTCAAAATACCGTTTGAAGCTAATAATCCTAATTCCTTCTGGATTATTACTGCTTTAGCGGTTTTATTAACCGGCGCTTTTGTATTTTTTTGGTGGAAAAGGCGCTGGTAGATAATGAGGAATGATTTGGCGTGAAGCTATATCCGCTAAAATTTAAACCGATATTCAAGCAACGAATATGGGGTGGCCAAAAGCTGCGGGAAGTATTCAACAAGGACATTCCGCCCTTTGAAAAGATAGGCGAAAGCTGGGAATTGGCCGATCTGCCGAATGATAAATCCGTAATAGCAAACGGTGAATTAGCTGGGCAAACGCTCAACTCGGCAATTCAAAAATATCCGAAAGAAATAACAGGTGAGAAAAATTTCTCATTACCCTTCCCCTTACTGATTAAATTTCTGGATGCTCAGGACATCCTGAGTGTGCAGGTCCATCCTGATCCACAGACGTGCCTACGAATGGGTAAGGGAGAGCCTAAAACTGAGTGCTGGTATATCATATCCGCTGAACCTGGTTCGGTAATCTATAAAGGGCTAAAAAAAGGTATCAATAAACAACAATTTGCCGAGGCAATTAAAAACGGCACCGTTGACAAAATGCTTCAAAAGGTGTCGGTCGAGGCTGGCCAGTGCCATTTTCTGCCCGCCGGCACCGCACACAGCATTGGAGCAGGCCTGTTGATAGCTGAAATTCAGACACCATCAGACACCACATACCGCGTCTTCGATTTCAACAGAGTCGACGATACCGGCAAGCCGAGACCTCTCCATATCAAGGAGGCTCTTGAAAGTATTCATTTTGATATCAATAGTGAGGAACTTGCGGTAACAACGGTAGGTCGGCTGGTTGATTGCGAATACTTCAAGATAGATAAAGGTCACCAAAGTAAAAACTGTGAGGTGTACATCTCATCAGGCAAGATGCAAACACTGATTATCTTAACCGGCAAAGGTATAATTCTGTCCGCCAATACAAATCCTACTGATTTCAGAGCGGGTGATACGCTTCTTATACCTGCTATCTATGAAGGAGCGATACGTTTTGCCGACGATACACAATACTTGACAGTAACCCTCTAAGATAATTAACACTGATTTCACGGATTAACGCAGAAACGATAATAAGTAAAAAATCTGTGTAATCCGTGGTTACTATGGGCTTACAGCCAGGTTGTAGATGCGAACGTTATCAATCAGGTCAGACCAGAAGGAACATTGACATTCAAGTTAAAAAATCACCGCCTCCCGCTGCTCAAGCTTTATTTCAGCAGGCCCACACAATGAGGCAAAATGTTGGCCGTTTACCTTCTCTTACAGTTCTGCTCGACCAAAGGCGTAGTACACTAACTTAGTTGTTGCTGAATCGTAGAGGCAGCGTATGGGCCGGCACGGCGGGATCATATTCCGGCCCATCGTTCCAGACTACGTAGCCATCTACTCCGACACCGGGAGGTAATTCCAGCATGGTATATGAACTCAAGGTCCCGAAGTCTACCAAAATAGCATCCTGCCAAGCTATAGCAGTAGTATTGACGGGGTCGCTACAGGCGCGTATATATCCATGGGCCGGGATTATGAATTCGCCCGTAGCCTGTGGATACGTACGGCCAAAAACGTCGATTGTAGTTATCAGCACAGAAACCTCATTATTGGTAGTGTTGCACAGCAAGAGCACAGTAGCGTTAGTCCCTAGATCTCGCGGAACAAAGCACACAATCTCATTCGGACTATCTGAAATTGCTGAAAGTTGATGCTCGCGTGCTTGATGCAGCTCCACAAATACGCCCTGGACCATACCTACTGGCTGGATATCCCCGTCGCTGTCACCTGATCCCTGCACAACAGCCCATGAACCAATCGTTAATGCAAGGACCAATACACCGATTCCTATACCTGTAACTATTCTGTACCTGTTCATTTTTGTACCTCCTTGAAAAAATTGATGATTTTTCTCAGCCCGCACTATACGTACTGATATTTCTCAAAATCATTTCGCAAGATTTGGTTAATTAGATCTTTCGACCCTGCTTAAGACAAGTTCCGCTCCTTCAAAAACTTTCCTTATTAAGGTTGGTGCAAAAACCTTTTATGGGTAGAAAATTGGTTTTTAAACTATCTTTTGGATTGGTTGCTACTATGGTTTGTGGGTATTTTGTCAAAAAGATTGTTTTAGACAAGGACGCACGTTTTAAGACAAGATTTACAGGCATGTTCTGTTCATTCTTTCTACATAAATTAACAATTAAATTGTGAAATGTTTAGGCTGGATGTTTATTTTTTTAGACAAGGATTTAAGCTGCTGGGTAATTTATGATTTTTTGAACGTTCCTTCGACTACATTCTCCACAGGACGCATGTCAGCGGGGGAAGACATCGGTGTCGTTTTAAGCCAATTAATTTCTTTTGACACTGATTTACACAGATTTACACTGTAATTTAATTATCAATTTTTAGATGAGATTAACAGGCATGTCTCGAGCAGAGTCGAGCGGAAAGTATTAAATCCTGTCTAATTAAGGCGAGATTTCTATTGGCGAGCTTTTCAACCAGTTGGTTGTCAATAGATAAAGGTCGGCCGAGTTAATAAGCCCATTGCGGTCAAGATCTGACCTAACAGTATAATCAGCATTTGTGCTAAATCCCAGCCAGTTTATCGACAGGATAGCAAAATCAGTAAAATCAATTATATTGTCCTGATTGGCATCACCTTCGAGAAGTATGCCCAAATCCACGGATGTCTTTGGAAGTGAAATGACGACACTCCTCTTAACATTCATTAAAGTAGACCCGCCCTGTACGGTGACATCATAGGTGCCCGGCGCGATACCAAGGGTCTCGCAGACAGCCGTATTCCCAGTAGCAGACTTGGCAGTGGTCAAGTTGAATTCGTATGTAGCAGTATCATTGAATACATCAGCTCCAGACGGAAAGAACTTAACTGTCAATGGCACTATCCACCCTGCATCAGGACGACCATGACCTTGAAAAACCACAGAAAAAGATACCGGAGCTCCAATTTGCCCAACGCTGACTATTGCTTGTGGGATGTGCGATGTTGGTATATTCATGGCGGCTTGAATACTATTCTGTTCGTCCGAGGATAATCCAGTCTTAAAGTGACAGCCCAAACCAATTGCAGAGGCCTGGATTAGTATATTACCTGCTACGAAACCTGTTTCCAAGCGAGCGTACTCCTGCCCGACATAGGAAGAACCAAGGCAGAGTATTACGTAACACGGTGCCTGTGGCAAACCGCTAACAGCAGATTGCAGATTGCCTCTCACATCAGCAGATTGCTGACCATCATTAACATCGGCTGGTTGCCGCCTGCGCCCATCACCAGCAGAACCTAATTGCTCGATTCTATGGTCCCGAGTAGCCATGTTTGTGCTGGGATTTCTATTTTGATAACGATAAACACCATTTTCGTTTACTAAATAAATGCTCTGCGTTAAATAATAGTTGGCATAGGCTGAAGGAACGGTTAAACCTGCCCTGCCGTTACTTGACACATGAGCAGTACAGCCATATCCAGCCCATAGAATCTGAGAAATTTGCTGTTGTGTCAAATTCGTCTCAGTGAAACTATTGATGTAATTCAGGTTGGTTAAAACTTCCTCAAGATTGTTTCCGCCGGTTGTTGTCGGGTCAGGCAGCCACCCGGGCTGGCCTTGCGGCACAGAACAATGCGCTGCCAATTCGGTTGTCAGCGCTCTAACCGGCTGTACTCCAAAAATCAGTCTTGCCTTTGGGTATCCAATTCCTTTTGGGCAGCTTGCTATTGGGGACTCAGTGCTTCTCCATAAAGAAGCAGAGGCGAGCAGCGCCGGCATAAACGAAACCCCGGAATCGAAATCAAGCTCGCTTTCATATCTAATCGCGAAGGAGCCATCATTCGTCACTTCATTTGAATGCAAACTTAGTGAGTGGCTATTCGGGTCATATAAATATGTCCCGGTCTGTGTAACAGCATATATATTCCTATAAGAGCCTGTGAAGGGTGCTTTTCCTGCAGCCCATAGAATATTACTTAGTTGCTGGATACTGGCGGCAGTTCTGCTTAGGGAATGCTGTGAGTACCTGCTATTTAAACATATTTCCACAGAGTTTTGTGTAACTATCGGGGATGGCAGTGGACCTGCGCTGATGGTCTGGGCCTGACAGGAAATTGAGAAAAAAGCTAAAGCCAAAATTGTATACATTATCCTTTTCATTTCAAAACCTCTCTAAAACTGGCCGTTGTGACTCTGCATCGCAGCTACTCTATGTAGTGTAGGCATTTGATGTTTCTCCTCACAAACACTTATCTAACATTATAGCATGTCCTCATTTATTTTCAAAAAAAGTGAAATTTGCCCCTGGGAGAATATCACTTTAAACGGTTAAATCCGAAATCTGAAGCACGAAATTCAAAACAAATACGAATTACAAAAATCTAAAAAAAGAATAAACTTAATTTTTTGAACATTTGAGCATTTAAATTTCGATATTGTTTATGATTTAGCATTTAGTGCTTCATATTTTTAGCAGGGCGGGCTCCACGTAATCCTTCCATTTTCAAGTAACCCTTCTGCCAGACGACTAAGCCGGAAACTGCAAAAACCACAACATACACACCTGCTGCATACCATGTTCGTATTTGGCTAATCACAAGGCCAATCACAGCATAAACGCCGGCAAGCACATAACAAATTACAACTGTCCTTCTCAGTGGTATTCCTCTGTCAATCATCTGGTCATAAATATGGCCGCGATCAGAGACAAATAACGGCCTATGATTTAGTAATCTCCGTACCAGCGCCACAGCAGTATCCAAAATAGGCAGACCAAAAACAATGATGGAAGCCATCCACCAGCGTGGAACGCCCTCGGCAAACAAAAGCATCAGCGAAGCTACCATAAAGCCGAGAAGCATACTCCCGGCATCGCCCATAAATATCTTGGCTGGATACCGATTGAAAGGCAGAAATCCACAGATGCCCCCTATAAGTCCAAGACAGATTACAATCCGCACAGGGTCGCCGACCTGGCTATATCCCCAGGTCGCCAGATGTATCGACAGAAGCAGCATTGCAATGGTGATAACAGCCGTTACCCCCCCGCAGAGACCATCGAGCCCATCAAGTAAATTTAATGAATTCGTTGCGCCGAGGACAAAGAATATCACAATAAAAATACTCAGAATCAATTCGAGATTATGGGGCATCGGCAGATTTAAAGGAACAGCAATGCGCTGTAAATTCGGCGTGATGCCGACCAACAATAAAATAATCGCAGCGCAAACTTGGCCGAGAAACTTTCGCCGTGGCTTTAAATCAAATATATCGTCAGCCAAACCGACAAAACATGCTATTGCTCCCCCAGCTAATATTCCCAGCAGACGTTTCAATGCCGGGCTTTGAAATTCCTCATATTGCAGGCAACCTATACCCACCAATACGCCTATCGTTAAGCCGACGAGCATACCGAGACCACCGAGATATGCTATAGGCTTTTTATGAGTCTTAACAAGGTCATCAGGGCGGTCAACAATTCCAAACCTTATGGCTATCTTTTTGCATAACCAGGTAGCTACCAACGAGCCGGCAAAGGACACTACCAATACGGGCCAAAAGTGAATTATCCATATAACTGGTCTATGAGGTCCTATTATATTATCGAGCATCTTCCACTTGCCTCAGAGTGACAAATTAAAAATCAAAATGCAAAATGTAAAATTAAGGAAGTCATCGCCCCTTATGGGCGATTCCACAATTTTGATTTTTTATTTTTAATTTTTGATTTATCTTATCCAGATTTCACTATCATAGCGCAGCATAATCAGATTATCTTTGAAACTATCGAAATGGATATTTGTCGGCTTATTCAATAATTCCTGCAATATCCACTTTGGGAAGTTAGCACCGGCCTTGATCGACAGTGGAACACCACCCCCGAATCGCGGATTTATTTCAATAAACTTTATTTTATCATCCGGCGTTAAAAACAACTGCAAAGTTATAACGCCTGGCCCTGCTCCAAGTGTTTCTACTAATCTTGCAGATTCGCTCATAATTCGAGGATGTTTATTTACTTGTCCTTTACTTACCTCACCAGCTCTTGCCTCGATGCGTTTTCTCGGCACAACACAACGAACTTTCATAGCAAAGTCAACATATACATCGCAGGTATATTCAGCTCCTTTAATAAACTCCTGACAAATAACATTTGGTATCCTTTTTGCGAAAAATAACAGCTCCTGCCGATTTTTAACGACG
This sequence comes from uncultured Pirellulales bacterium, assembly GCA_964629355.1. GTDB lineage: Bacteria > Planctomycetota > Phycisphaerae > Sedimentisphaerales > Anaerobacaceae > CAZVUF01. The sequence goes on from CAZVUF010000053.1 coordinate 9,008, forward strand.
GCGTTACCTCTGCTGGCATAGCCATCCCAAGGCTTTAAAAAGCAGGGCCAATGTAGCTTACCTTTTGTGTTCTGCTTTGATAGCGCCGAGCGAATGCTCATGGTAAGTGGAGTTTCAAAACTGTTTTTAACCAAAAAACGATATGTTTTCCTCTTGTCCTGGCAGATGCCTATTACTTCCGGACGGGAAACAAGCACACAACAGCCCAAAGCAGAGAATTTCGACCTGTTCTGCGAAAGAAGTTTCAAATCCAAATCAACAGTAGGAACAAGTAATTTCACTCTGCAAGTTTTGATAATAGATAGCAACTGCTTTATATAACCGGTGTGTGTTATTGGTTTAACCAAAAAACCTCTATCGCATAATTGCAGAGCGGAGCTTAATTCGCTGGTATCTGTGCCAAAAATAGATGCGTTTATCTTCAGCTGTCTTGCTGCTTGACGGAAGCTATTGAGCAATGAGACGCGTCTGCCGATACAAGTGAACAAAATGTTGAACCCCCGATCGGGGCGGGGATTAGCTTGCTTTGCATTTTGTAATTTGTTTCGCAAAACGGCAGTTCTCGCAGCAGGTTTTGATTTAGCCATTTTTGCTCCAACCCAACTCGCCGGGTAAACCTCACCGCGACTACTTTATAACGTGACACAATCAACGGTAAACAACCAATCATCGGTCGTCAAACTAAAATAGTCAAGTTACTAATTAATCATTTAACCGGATTCTGTTACTTGACAAAGACCATCAACCGGATAAACTAATACCCTGTTTTGACTAATCGACTAAAAATGATTGCCGGTTTAGATTGGAGAATAAAGTTGCTAAAAGCAAGCGAAAATCCACCCATTAACTGGCCTGAAGGAGAATCAATCCGCGATTTTACCGGCCTATGGTGGGTTGCCCACACTAAAAGTAGAAATGAAAAGGCTCTGGCCCATGATTTAATCGGCAAAAATATCAATTACTTCCTTCCAATGACCTGGAAAGTTCAGCGTCGAAAGCACAGAACGTTGCGGTCGCTTCTGCCTCTGTTTAGTGGCTATCTGTTCTTTTGCGGCGAAGAAAGTGAGCGGGTTGAGGTACTGCGAACCAATCGCGTGGCAAATATAATCGAAGTCAAAGACCAGCAAAAGCTGCTGGATGAGCTGCTGCAGATTGAGCAGGCTCTTGTCGCTGGGGCTCCCTTAACACCTTATAAGTACATCAAAACGGGCCAGCGATGTAAGGTCATAGCAGGGCCTTTACTCGACCTACAGGGTGTTGTCGTCACAACAAAAAATGAAACACGCCTGGTTCTGCAAATAGATATGCTCGGCCAGGCAGCAAGCGTTGAAATTGATATCGATATGATAGAACTCATTGATGAACAGGTGGTACAAACCCCCCAATAAATTGGGGATTTTGGGGTTACAACGGGAGCTTATTGAATGAAAATTTGTGTAGTTGGAATTGGTTACGTGGGATTGGTAACCGCGGGTTGTTTCGCCGAGACAGGCAATAATGTTATATGCGTCGATAATGACGAAAAGAAAATCGCCGACCTGAAAAACGGATTAATTCCAATTTACGAGTCGGGCCTGACCGAAATAGTTAAACGCAATGAAAAACTCGGTAGACTGCATTTCACAACTGATTTGAAATTCGGCGTAGATAACTCATTTATCATTTTCCTTGCTGTCGGCACTCCCTCAGCACCGGATGGCTCATGTGACACATCGACGATAACCTCAGTTGCCGCTGAAATTGCGGAGAAGCTCAGCGACTATAGGATTATCGCAACAAAAAGCACAGTTCCGCTAGGCACTTACGAAAAGATAACAGAAATTATGAAATCCAAAACAAAAACTGCCTTTGATTATGTCAGCAATCCAGAGTTTTTGAAAGAAGGTTCTGCCGTTGAAGATTTTCTAAGCCCCGACAGGATAATCATCGGGACAATTAATGAATCCGTTCAAGGGAAAATGGCTCAGTTGTATAGTCCATTTATGCGAAGAGGCAGCCGAATATTATTTATGGACCCCGCCTCCGCCGAAATGACAAAATACGCAGCGAATGTTATGCTGGCAACAAGAATATCCTTTATGAACGAGATCTCCATGCTGTGCGAAAAAGTCGGTGCTGATATCGAATTAGTCAGACAAGGCATCGGCAGTGACTCGCGGATTGGACGGTCCTTTTTGTTTCCCGGCGTAGGCTTCGGCGGCAGTTGTTTCCCAAAGGATGTTAGGGCGCTCATTCACACCGGCTCTGTTAATGGTGTTGAAATGGCAATAACCAAATCGGTACAGCAGGTAAACAAAAATCAACAGGACAGATTTGCAGCAAGAATAAAAGATTACTTCAAAGGTCAAGAAAACAAAACAGTATTAGCTATATGGGGACTGTCTTTCAAGGCAAAAACCGATGATGTCAGAGAATCGCCGGCAATTTACTGCATCAAGAAATTTCTCGATTATAAAATGCAGATAAAAGCCTATGATCCTGCAGCAGCAGAGACGGCAATGGCAGCTTTGGATGGTAAAATCCAGACCTTCCAAAACGGATACGATGCCATCGATAATGCCGATGCCTTGGTTATTTTTACAGATTGGCAGGAATTCCGTAACCCCGACTTCGAGCTTATTGCAACAAAATTAAAAAATCCTGTCATTTTTGATGGCAGAAACCTGTACGACCCCGAGACTGTCAAATATGCAGGAATTAAATATTACAGCATTGGAAGAATGGTAATCGGTTAAATTGTAACCTGTTAAATTACAAATTCAATTACCGATCACCAATTACAAATTATATGAAAGCACTTGTTACCGGAGCAGCAGGATTCATCGGCTCACACTTATGCGAACGACTTTTTGCAGAAGGCTGGGCAGTTGTCGGAGTGGATAACTTCGATGATTTTTATGACCCACAGATTAAACGCCATAATATCAATGGCTGCCTTCAAAATAAGAATTTTAAACTTATCGAAGCCGACATTCGTAACAGCGCAGCTATGGATAAGGCAATCGGTGGTGACATTGAAATAATTGTCCATTTGGCCGCAAGAGCCGGCGTTCGGCCTTCAATTGCCCAGCCTGTACTCTACACCGACGTCAATGTAAATGGAACAACGGTCTTACTCGAAGCAGCGAAAAAGCATAATGTCACTAAATTTGTCTTCGGCTCGAGCTCGAGCGTTTACGGCAACAATGACAAAGTACCTTTCTCAGAAAATGATAATGTTGATTTTCCAATCTCTCCATACGCAGCTACCAAGAAAGCCGGCGAACTTATATGCCATACGTACCATCACCTCTATGGAATTCATGTAACCTGCCTGCGGTTCTTCACGGTCTATGGGCCGCGTCAGAGACCGGATTTGGCCATCCATAAATTCGCCAAACTTATCGAACTGGGAAAGCCCCTACCGGTCTATGGCGATGGTTCTATGGTGCGTGACTTTACATACATTGATGATATAATTGAAGGCACCGTTGTTGCTATGGAAAAATGCGATGGCTTTAATATCTATAATCTCGGCCATTCACGCCCAATCACTGTCAACAACCTGATCGTTGAAATCGAAAAGGCGCTTGGTAAAAAAGCTGTTAAGGAATATCTTCCCCCTCAACCAGGCGATGTGCAAAGGACATACGCCGACATAACTAAAGCTGCTAAAGAACTGGCCTACAATCCCTCAACTTCCATCCAGACCGGCATGGCAAATTTTGTTGACTGGCTAAGACAAAACACCTAAATGCGATACGACATACGATATGCACGACACTTAGCAATCATTATGAGGTACGAAGCAACATAGCAACCACAAAATATTAACCCCGCAATTTAACTTATTGCGGGGTCACTTTGAGTAAAGTAAAATAATTGACAGAAGCCCCAAAAATCCCCTCCGTTATTTTGGGACCAAACTTGCCACTACTATAAAACTGATACTGCTCTGCAAAAACTTGATCAACTATACTGTCGAATCAGATATTTCGTAACACTAAGCAATACGCTCAAGAGAAACTCATGGTCGAATCACAGTAAGGCATTGACCCTTTTGATGATTCGCTGTCGTCTCCAACTTCAAGGCCGTAGAGTTTACACCACTTATATCTTAAGATGCAGGAAAAGGGGGCAAACTTTACAAGACGACCTTTCCCGCCACAGTGTTTATCCCTCAATAGTTTTTGAATTTTGCCATCCAGCC
>CAZVUF010000054.1:0-13123 GCA_964629355.1 uncultured Pirellulales bacterium
GTATATAAGGGGCGTCAAAGCCGGTCATTGTCTTATATTTAACAACAAAGTCTTTTAGGACCTTATTTATGACGTGACCCATGTGAATATCGCCGTTGGCGTAAGGCGGCCCATCGTGCAACGTGTATAAAGGAGCACCTTTACGGGCCTGTCTTATCTTGCTGTAAATATTCATGTTCGACCATTCTTTTCGCATCTGCGGCTCACGCCCAGTGAGATTCGCCTTCATGGAAAAGCTGGTCTTAGGCAAATTCAAGGTGTCACGATAACCTTTTTCAACCGCGGATTTCGCAGATTTCACTGATTCTTGCTTTTTTACTTTATCCGTGTAATCTGTGGTTAATTTCTTTTTATCTTCTTCCTTATCCGACATCATAGTAATCCTTAGAAACCGCAAAAACTCTAAAACACAATATCATAAATCCTCAACGCATTTATGGCAACCTCAATAACTCAAAATGATCGATTCTGTCTCTGGAGGCGGATTTGCACTGTTGTTTTTCTTATACGGATTAACGCTGATTCACACTGTAATTGTATATTTGGATCATAATCCGCACCAATCGGCGAAATCCACGATTCATATATATTCCCTTTATTTCAAATCTGTGTTAATCTGTGATCACCTGTGAAATCTGTGGTTCAAGCACTAACAAAAAAGCCTTCCAAAGCTTGCTGCTCTGGAAGGCTTAAAATCCTCAATATACCTGTCTCAGGGCAGCTTCAACTTCTGCTCTATAATCAAAATAATCATGCCGCTCATACCTGCCTCATTGTAGATGCACGGAATTCGCCCAAAATGCCCTATCATCTTGATTTGAATATCATTTCTTACACTACACATATTACTAAACCGTCATAAAAGCTTTAACATTTTACTTTTCTACCAGAATACTCGGCCAATGTCAAGCTTAGGTTTAAAAAAACATGGACGATTTTGATAATCAGCCAACAAGTTGATCTGTTGAAATATGTTGACACGTTGGGCTAATTGACGTTTAATCTTTTAAAGCGATATACACATGTTATTATACGAATCTGTGATATGTAAGAAAACTAAATATTTAGCCCCGCGATTTATCGCGGGGTTCACAAAAACTTATGGTACGTTCTGGGTATGGATTATGAAAAAACTGTGGGTAAATGTTGTACCGTATGAGAAGATTCTTGCTATAGCGGCGCTGGAAAGCGGAGCCGAGGCTATCGTGCTGCCGGATGTTAAAAGTGAAACAGTCCGCCAATTCGGCAAAATCAAAACCGTCGAAAAGAACGGCGATATTCGCCCAGGCGTCGATGTCGAGTTCATAGATATAGCCGGCAAAGCAGATGAAGATAAAGCTGCTGCGATGCCGCCCGACAAAATCGTTGTACTTAGAATGCTCGACTGGACGATTATCCCGATTGAGAACCTGCTCGCCCGTCGAGGCAAAAATATCATGGTACAGGTCGAAAACTCGGAGCAGGCCAAACTTATGGTCGAGATACTCGAAAAAGGTGTCGATGGTGTAGTGCTTAATACTAAAGACGTCAACGAAATCAAAAAGACTGCCGAAATCATCCACGGTATAAGCGAGAAAGTGACTCTTGTAACAGCCACGATCACAAGCACCAAACAGCTCGGAATGGGCGACCGGGCCTGCATTGACACCTGCACGCAGATGGCCATCGGCGAAGGGATACTCGTTGGAAATACCGCTGCCGGCTTTTTCTTAGTGCATTCCGAATCCATCGACAATCCTTATGTGGCATCTCGGCCTTTCCGCGTAAACGCCGGCGCCGTGCACGCATATACCTTAACACCGGGCGGCAAAACCAAATATCTGGCGGATTTAAAAGCCGGCGATGAAGTGCTGTTAGTGGACTTTCAAGGACGAAGTCAAACCGCATATTTAGGCAGAAACAAGATTGAAAAAAGACCGATGATGCTCATCGAGGCCGAGGCTCAAGGCCAGCCGATAAGCTTAGTCATGCAAAATGCAGAGACAATTCGCTTAGTCAGTCCCGAAGGAAAAGCCGTTTCTATTACCAGCTTAAAGCCGGGTAACAAAGTGCTCGGCCACATCGAAAAAGCCGGCAGACACTTCGGGATGCAGGTTGATGAAACACTGATTGAAAGGTAACATTGTGACATTACAGGACGTAATACCAAGCATAATTTTAGCCGTTGCGCTTGGAGGAGCAATCGGGCTGGAAAGGCAATTAAGTGGTAAGGCGGCTGGGCTGCGAACCAATATTTTGATATGCCTCGGGGCGGCTGTCTTTACCATAATCTCCAAACAAATGGCTGAACCCGGCGGCTCTTTTACAAGGATAGCGGCTCAGATAGTCACTGGTGTTGGCTTCTTAGGAGCCGGTGCTATCATACAGGATCGTGGCGGTGTTTCTGGCTTGACTACTGCCGCAACCATCTGGCTTGTCGCAAGTATCGGAACGGCATGCGGGGCAGGCTTTTACAGCGTGGCGGTCATATCAACCATCATCGCCATTATTGTATTGATTGGCCTTAAAAAAATGGACAAATCTCTGGAACAAGCAAGAGCAAAAAATCAACAGCCGAGACCTGCTGAAAACCAAAGTTGAGCAGAACAAAAATTGCTTTCCTTTCCGGATACAGATACAATAAACCCTGATTTATCTTTAGTCGTCTCATTGTCATAGAGGTGTTAAAATGTCAGCACAGAAGGCAAAACACGTTACATCAAAGTGCCCGAAAACAGGCAAGCCTCTTAAGCATAAAAAATGTTTTTGGTTAATGTGGTTGTTTCCTCTTGCGGGATTAATGTCGTTAATATGGTTTCTAATACGTGTGATTCCAAAGCCGTCACGAGCGACATATCCTTGTCAGCGGATAGCTGCACCGCTGGCAAGCGGCTTCGTAATATGGATCGCGGCTCTGATTAGCTCGACACTTATATATCGCAGAGCTAAGAGCTTACTGCAGAAATCGCAATATTTATTGGCCGGGATTTGCACAGCTATAGCTGTCGTTATAATATGGGGTTCTTTCAGCTTAACCAACAATAAACCAGCGGCAGCGGCGTTCTCGCCGAGCGAGCCGGCAAACAGCCCCATAGGTAAAGCAAAGGGCATTCATCCTGGACGAGTGGTATGGGTTCACGATGCCGATGCAACCAGTTGGGACGGTACAACAGGCAACTGGTGGGATGATAGTAATACCGACCAAAGTAAGGTTGATTCTATGGTCTCCAAAGCCATTCAAGGGCTGACCGGCCAATCAAGCGATTCTCAAGCCTGGGACGCACTTTTTAAGTACTTCAATAAGACCAAAGGCTTTGGCAAAGCGGGCTACCAGAAGGGTGAGAAAATCGCCATCAAAATCAATATGAACCAGGAACGTGGAGGCAATTGGAGGCCGGATGTCGGCAATCCAAGCCCTCATGTTGTTTATTCACTTGTGAACCAGCTTATAAACAAAGCTGGTGTGCCCGGCTCTGCAATTACGCTGTTTGACGCTACACGATATATCGGCGATCCAATTTACAATAAGATTAAAAGTAATCCAGACCAGAACTTTCAAAGTGTCAGGTTTGTAGTTGCACCTAACAACGCTAACAACGGGCGTATTGCAGCAGTACCAGATAGCAACAATCCGCTTCAAACCAAAGCTGGGACTGCATACCTGCCGCAATGTGTTACCGAGGCCAAGTACATGATCAACCTTGCGCTGATGAGAGCCCACACTCTGTTTGGTGTTACGTTATGCGCAAAAAACCATTTTGGCACGACGTATTTCCCAGACAACGGCGGCTGGACACCGAGGCCTCTGCATAACTACGGCAATCGAAGAGGTAGCATGGGGTCGTATAACTGCCTCGTTAATCTGAACGGCCACAAACACCTGGACGGTAAAACGGTTCTGTACATGATCGACGCGTTATATCCTGCACAGAACCAAATACGACCTGTGATAAGGTTTGCATCTCTTAACAATGACTGGTTCTCCAGCATACTCGTTTCGCAAGATATGGTGGCCATCGATTCTGTTGGATTGGACATTTTAAGAAATGAGCAGGCCTTGAATCCGAGAATTACTGATGTGACGGGTAATCCAGATAACTACCTGCACGAGGCAGCTTTGGCGAACAAACCGCCGTCAGGAACAACCTATGACCCGGAAGGCGATGGAACAAGCTCTGGAGAGTCTGGGCGTCCACGAGCACTGGAACAATCCAAAGGACAAACAATACTCTCGAAACTTGGGAACCGGCGACGGCATCGAATTGATTGCGGTCGGCCACTGAAAAACAAATGGAGGTCAAAATGAACAGGCAATTGTATAGTTTGATTTTAGTTTTATTTATAGTAGCGGCTATGGGCTTCAGTGCTGAGAAAACAAGTATTGTCGCGCCAGGAGCAAAAATTGAAAAACTTGCCGATGGCTTTAGGTTCACGGAAGGGCCGGCTGCCGACGCTGAGGGAAACATCTACTTTACGGACATACCCAATAATCGAATCCACAAATGGTCGCTTGATGGAAAGCTCTCCACCTTTCTGAAAAACTCAAGAGGAGCCAACGGCCTTTTCTTCGACAAAGCAGGGAACCTCATAGCCTGTGAAGGAGGCGGACGTCAATTAGTATCCATCGATCCACAAGGTAAAGTAACGGTGCTGGCTGACAAATACGAAGGCAAACGATTCAATAGTCTTAACGACCTATGGATTGCCACGAATGGTGGTATTTACTTTACCGATCCCAGCTATGGAAGCAGGGACAATATTGAGCAGGATGGTGAGCACGTTTATTATCTCACGCCCGACCGCAAACAGGTTATCAGAGTGATTAACGATATGGTCAGACCCAACGGATTAATAGGCACCCCCGACGGCAAAACGCTTTACGTTGCCGACCATGGTGGAAACAAGACCTTTGTATATTCCATCAATGAAGATGGAACCCTATCGAATAAAAAGCTTTTTGCTCCGGAAGGTTCGGATGGGATGACTATAGATAACCAGGGTAATATGTACCTTACAACAAGCGTGGTGGCGGTCTATAATAAAGACGGCCAGAAGATAGAGACAATTGATGTCCCCGAGAGGCCGGCTAATGTTTGTTTTGGCGGTAAAGATAAACAGACACTCTTTATTACAGCCAGAACGTCATTATACTCTATAAAGATGCAAGTTAAAGGTGTTGAACAAATGCAGACCCAACCAGAAAGTAAATATGAAGAAGATATTATCAAAACAAGCACGGGCGATCTAAAGATTACCTTCATCGGACACGGAACATTGATGTTTACCTTCAATAACAAGGTCATTCATGTTGACCCTGTGAGCAGAGAAGCTGATTATACTGAGCTGCCCAAGGCTGGCCTTATTTTAATCACACATGAACATGGTGATCACCTTGACCCCAAGGCCATCGAAATAATCCGAAAAGAAACCACAAGCATAGTATTAACTAAAGCCTGTTCGGAACGTGTCGGCGGTGGAATTATCATGCAGAATGGCGACGTCAAAACAGTTGAAGGACTGAAAATCGAGGCTGTACCTGCGTATAACATTGTACATAAACGATCGGGTGGACAACCTTTCCATCCTAAGGGACAAGGCAATGGTTATATAATCACTTTCGGCGATAAAAGAGTATATGTGGCTGGTGATACAGAAAATATACCTGAAATGAAAAGTCTGAAGAACATCGATATCGCCTTTTTGCCTATGAACCTGCCCTATACAATGTCACCTGAGATGGTCGCTGACGCGGCAATGGCTTTTGAGCCAAAGATTCTGTATCCATACCACTATGGACAAACAGATCCGAGGCTGCTCGTTAATTTATTAAAAGATTCAAAAACAATAGAGGTTCGTATTCGGAAGATGAGATAAGGCGGTTCAGCCGGTTCTGTTGTAAGATAGCAGATTCTTCAAGATACCGATAAAGCTTTGTGTTCGTTAGAGCCAAAATAATAAAGCTGAATCTTAATTTTCTTGCAATGATGGCATGTTGTATGTAAAGTAAATGGAAAATTATTTACTGGATTTTTTCTTAGCTGAACATGCTAAGATTTTGGCGGCGTAGCTCAGTTGGTTAGAGCATGGGATTCATAAGCCCAGGGTCGTCGGTTCGAGTCCGACCGCCGCTATTTATAGTTTTGAAGTTTGAGTTTTCAGTTTTTTCCGCCCCCATCGTCTAGTGGCCAAGGATATCAGGTTCTCATCCTGGAGACAGGGGTTCGACTCCCCTTGGGGGTACTTTTTATTAGTTAGAACAATGGACAGCAGTAGGGTGGACTTCAGCCCACCAGAATCTATTTAGTTCACCATATAAGAAATGCGTTAATGTCATCACTTGAAGAAACACAGCAAAAAAATGACCAGAGGTTTATGAAACTTGCCATCGAGCAGGCTCAAATCGCTGAGGAAAATGGAGATGTGCCCATAGGTGCGGTTATCGCTTATCAAGGACAGATCATCGGAAAAGCATATAACCAGCGAGAACAGCTCAAAGACCCCACAGCTCACGCGGAAATAGTCGCTTTGACGCAGGCAGCCAGCTATCTTGAAAGCTGGCGACTGAGCGGCTGCACAATGTATGTTACCTTGGAACCTTGCCCAATGTGCGCTGGTGCGCTGGTATTGGCGAGAATGGATAGACTCGTCTTCGGCTGCAATGACCCAAAGGCTGGCGCATGCGGCAGTTTATATGACATCGTCAGAGATAAAAGATTAAATCACAGACTTGAGGTTACCTCAGGCGTATTGGCAGATGAATGTGGTCAACTATTGCAGGACTTTTTCCAGAAAAAACGATTAGGAAAAACTTTCTCAAACAATAATTCAATCGATTTTCCACTTTAATATTAGAGGTGCCTTATGCCTTATCGCCAAAAAAAAGTTGTCGTAATCGGGGCAGGGTCGGTTGGCACAGCGTACATTTATGCCTTGCTGCCCACCGGAGTGGCGGGAGAGATTGCCCTTATCGACATCGACCAACATCGCGTCGAAGGCGAGGTTCTTGACCTATCACATGGCCTACCTTTCATACCGCCTGTGACAATAAAAAAGGGTGATTATTCGGACTGCGCCGATGCCGACATCATTGTGGTTACAGTCGGTGCGAAACAGCAACCGGGCCAGAGTCGGCTGGATTTGATACAGAAAAACACACAGATTGTCAGGTCGATTTGTCAGCAGATTTCAAAACAGGAAAGCTCCGCCGTGCTGGTGATGGTGACTAATCCGGTCGATGCTTTGACGTATTTGGCTTTGAAAGAGCTAAAATGGCCTCATCAGCGTATAATAGGCTCAGGTACCGTACTGGATAGTGCAAGGTTTAAGTATCTGCTCAGCCGACATTGCGGAATCGATGCCCGCAACGTTCACGCATATATCCTCGGCGAGCACGGCGACAGTGAAGTTGCAGCCTGGAGCATGAGCCATATTGCGGGCGTGTCACTGCGCCAATATTGCAGGATTTGCAAGGCATGTGACTACAACGCCCACCATCGCGAGATAGCCGAAGAGGTTCGTAATTCCGCTTATCACATCATCGACTATAAAGGTTCGACTTATTACGGTATCGGCCTGTCACTTGTCCGCATTACCGAGGCCATTTTACGGAATGAGCACAGTATCCTCACCGTATCGAGCTTTTTGGATGGCCAATATGGAATTAAGGATGTTTGTCTTAGCGTGCCTTGTGTGGTAAGCGATGGAGGGATAGAGATGACTATCGACACGGAATTGTCCGATGATGAGCTAAAGGCTCTGCAGGCTTCAGCGCAGACCATAAGGAAGGTACTCAATCAAATCAACATTTAGCCGGCATCACTCTAAATGATGGCGATGTAAAATCATTGGTATTAAGCCGACGACTTAATACAAAAATGATTGCGCCAAAGATAATGTTAACCGGACCTTCTATAAGGCTCCAGTAAAGGGGCAGTCCTTCACGCAAATCAATAATAAAGAGTATCACGCCAAAAACGATTGACGCTGCACCGAGAAAGTGGATTACCGTCTGATAGCGGTTCAGATTAAATGAGAGACACCACAACAGGCAGCCGAAGAAAGCATAGAACGCCGATGTAGAGCGGGCAAGGTATCCAACTATCGGCTCAGATGGCATTTCGCCTAATCCGAGCCATTGATGGATAGCATTCATCCAAGAGTAAGGCATAAATACAGCAAAGAGTGCAAGAAGCGCAACACTACCCGTAAGTCGCAAAAACAACTTAAAGAAACGTTCTTTCCTTGTCATATCTGACAATTGCCTCACATTTATTTAGGATGAAATTTTGAACACAAAAGCGTGGGCACAAGGTTTAACCGCAGGCAGGTGGATAGTAAGACCATTTTCATCTTGTGACCATTTGAGCTGGTCTTTATGCCCAAGCAGCTCAACCAAACGAATCTTTTTGAGCAGGGCGTTTTTTGAATTTAGCGTTTTTATAGTAACCTGCTCTCCCGGCCAAGCCAGCATAATAGCATAAAGTGTATTGCCTTTTGTCGTAAAGCGAATGTCTTCTGCTGTATATACATTGTTCTTTTCGTCGGGCTTTTTCCCTTCGACTTCGGTTGGTCCCTCACCAAAGGTTGCCCATGGTCTTGTTCCGTAGATAGCTTCGCCATTCATTTTAAGCCACTGTCCGATACCCAACAACCGCTCTATAACCGGTTCCGGAATTTCGCCGCTGGCTTTCGGGCCGACGTTAAGTAAAAAAGTTCCGTTTTTACTGACAACATCAACCAGGCCGTCAATTATATGATCCACTGATTTGTATGAGGGATTCTCAATATGGCACCATGATTTCCAGTCGACCGGATCATCATTGAGCCATGCGAAATCGAATAACGTACTCATACGACCACGTTCCATGTCAAGAATGCCTGCTCCGACGGGCAAATCCTGCCCTTTATAAGTGACAGTGACTTGTTTGCCCCATTGGGTTTCCTTGTTGTAGTAATAGCAAAGGGTATCCCGCTTATACTGGTCGTCGATGATTTTCAGCTTACTGTCAAAGTAAATCAGGTCAGGCTGGTATTTATCAATAACCTCGATAACCTTGTTTTTCCATTCATCGTAAAACTCATGGGAAGGCTCATCGCCCTTGTTGTGTGGCTGGCCATAGAGGCCAGCATAAGCAGGATTGGAACAGTCGAACTGTTTGTCCCATACCGGGTACCAGTCCCAATTCCAGTCGTGATGGAAGGTGGTTATGAATTTCATGCCTCTGCTTTTGATGGCCTTTTCCATCAAGCCGACAATGTCCCGCTTCGGCCCCATCTCGGCAGCATCCCATTCGGTCAGTTCGCTATCCCACATGGCGAAACCATCGGCATGTTCCGCAACAAGTCCGGCGAATCTGGCCCCGGAACGCTGGAAGAGGTCAGCTAATTCCTCAGCGTTGAATTTCTCAAGCGTTAGTATCGGGATGAAGTCTTTATAGCCAAACTTGGACTGATCACCGTACTTTTCTTTGTGATATTTGAAAACTTTATGGTCCGGTTTATACATCAGACAGGAATACCATTCCGAATTATAGGCGGGGACGGAGTAAGGTCCCAGATGGAAATAGATACCGAATTTGGCGTCCCGGAACCACTGCGGCACCGGATGCTTTTGCAGTGACTCCCATTCAGGTTTATAAGTCACCATTGACTGAGCTTCGGCTCGACTGAGCTCGCCGATGTCCGTATCGGCACTCGTCTTTTCCCCCAGATAGTTACCGTATGTTATAATTAATGTCGCGACAATGATAATAAGCATGCCAGCGTGGACAATTCTACGCGGCAGCGAGCTGGTACCTTCCCACTCCTTGAAGATTTTGCCATATAAATTGCTAAACAGTATTAAAAGAGCCATGTGAATAGACCAACTGGTAAATCCATATTTCTCGCCCATGTGCGTATGCCCGATCCCATAGAAGAAGAATTGGAAGTACCAGAAGGCCCCACTTAATAGTGACATCAGGTAATAAAACGGCAGACTGCCTCCACCCAATCCGGGCAGACGAATCAATTGAGAACCGGTTCGATTACGGATTATTACAATAATACAATAAATCACACTTGTCACCCACGCACCGCCACAAGCAAATGGCAAAACTGCATTTAGTTTGAGCAACTCGCTGGCACCGGCTTGGACCGCTGCTTTTTCCAGAGGTTCTCCCGCAAGAAGTGCAAAATTATAAATGGCTGAAAACGCTCCAGCCAGAATAGCCAAAGGTATGCCGCGTTTGAAAGAAAATGCCGTTGGCGATGTACTACCCGCTCGCTCACGCAGCGCACCAGCCCAACCGCAAAAGATAATTCCTACCATGGACAGGATAATACCGGCCAAAACAATCAATCCTGGTGTGGTACTGAACTTCTCCGCAAGCTCCCATACAAAACCTCTATTCGGATTCCAGATAAGGGGCATCAATGTGCCCAATCCCGCGGAAATCCCGATGGCGATAGTGTAGTTCAGCGAAAAGCCTATATAGCGAATACCTAATCCAAACGATAAGCCCCCAATTCCGTAGATTATTCCCAGCACGAAGCTGCGCAGCATCGCATCCGTCGGACAAACCTTCAACACTTCGAAATAATCCGGGATGGTAAGCATTGCTCCCATAATCGGTAAAATGACCCATCCGCATGTAGCCTGTGTCACCCAATAAATTTCCCATGCCCATTGCTTGGTCTTTTTTTGAGGCGTATAACAGCTTGCAGCCGATAGGGCACCGACAGAGTGTAAAGTCACACCAAGGAAGGGGTTTGCTTGCATTACTTAGGTTCTCCTTTAGTAGTTTTTAGTAATCTCAACTTCAAACTCACCAAGTTGCAGCGGATATTTCCCGTATTCCCGCACCAAGTTTACGATATAGTCATAAATGGGCCCCGGGACATTGCTCGCCACCGAATGATCGGATTGAAAGATAAGACTTCCACCCCTGGCTGCATTTAACCTGTAGAACACCTCTTCGCGAATCCGTTCTTTGTCCGCGGTTTCCCATACCTGAATGTCACTGCCGCCGCAGAAAGCCATCCTGTGTCCGTACTGTTGCCGCAACTGGACGATGTCCATACCCGCCTTGACTTCCAGAGGATTGAGAGCGTCGATGCCGATTTCGATATAATCTTCGAAAATCTCCTTAACATTTCCACAGCCATGATAAATCACGGCAAGCCCCTTTTGGTGGGCATAATCGGCGATTGCCTTTACCCAGGGCTTGAAATATTCCCTCCAATACGTTGGCGAAAAGAACATTCCATTTCTATAAGCCACATCACCCCAAATGACGAATCCATCTAATAAACCGTCGGCTGCATCGATTTCCGCCTTGGCACAATCCAGTGCGAATTGCCCCACACGCTGGATGGCTTTGCCCATTCGCTGCGGATACAATCCAATCCACAACAAAGTCTTTTCCTGCCCGATCATTCTCGTTAAAAACTCAGAGCATTCGAGCATACTGCCATATACAGGAAAATCGGGCCTTAAACTCTTAACCGTCTCTATCCAAGGCGGTGAATTGCGTTCAAAGCCGTCCCCCACACCTGCTATTTGATTGTCACCGGCCTCGAAGTTACGTCTCCGGTCTGAGGGGTCGTCAAATTCAAAATTCTCTAACTTTTCCAGCGAATCGGTTTCCCAGCCCACCGACTGCGGCATGGGAGTATCGAATTTCTTCCGCAAAATCGTGCCAAATCCGGTTTTAACCACAACTTCGTTTTCATTTTCTTTCAGAATTTCAAAAGGCCTGATATGAGGGTCAGAATTTGTCACGGTGGCAATCCAGTCCAGATCATAATAATAATAGGGATTGGCATCTTCGGGTAAATCCAATTCCTTCCGCCAGCGCTGGGTGAAACTGCCCCAGAAAAAATCACTAATGGGGACACGATCCGGCTCCTGGTGGCTAAGAGCTTTATTCATTCGCTCCAGCTTCTTTAATGTGCTTGGCTTTCGCGTTTGTTTTTTGTCGGACTTTCCGGTAGTATCAAACATACCCATAGGAGATTATCTCCCTGATACTAACTCTGCTAATGGTATTATGTTCAGGATTGCCTCGCAAGGCAAGATGAAAATGAAAAATAGAGAATGCAAAAGTATACCGACACCACGAGGGTGTTGGTTAAATATCGTCATTCCTTAATTCCACGTACGGTGTCCATTCGAGAATCGAAACGGGCTGCGGCGGAATGTCTTCAATCGTTTCGCCCTCGCCCTGGCCGACCTTTTGTACAAAGATGTGCAACGTTTTTGTTAGGGTCCATAATTCGGTGTCGTAGCTCGGCTCCCACTGGCTGACCGAATCCGATGTAAGGTCTTCAAAACGCCATTCATCAGGGGCTAACTGGAGGTCGTCACAGATTGCGACGGAAACTTTATCGCCGCGTTCGATGTCACGAAATATCATATAGGCCTTATCTATCGTCTCATTGACGTCAGCTACAATCTGCGGCCTGGAGATTGGTATTCTCTTTGTGCCGCCACCACTTAGGCTAAATGGCGTCGTGCGTTGTGACACCTGCACGGTGTGCCATTGTATGCCATCGTTATAGACAAGATGATACTGCGGGACGTTTGAATCTTGCGGCCGCCAATAGGTTGCTATGTAAGGTCGGCCGTAAGAATCGGCGCACATAGACGTTTGATTTATCAATTCGCTTCGCTGCGGGATTTGACAGGCATATTCGGCTGAATCCGCTGTTATCGGCAGCTCATATTCTTCGCCGGTGGACTTTTGCCATGATAATCCGCCGTCGTCTGATTTGGCGTAGCAGATGTCGTGATTAGTAGCGACATCCGAGCTTTCTCTCCAGACCCAGGAGATATGGATTGTGCCTTTTGTGTCAATAGTTGTTTGCCAATAAGCGTTACGCTGTCTCTGGCCGTCGATTAGGTTGTTCTGGAGCTGCGTCCAGGTCTTCGTGTTTGTGTCATAGTAGTTCATTATTAAATCGCCTCGGCCGGATGAGCCATCGCGATAGAGAAAAATCAGGTTGCCGTCAGGAAGCCTATAAAACTCAGGATACGTGACATACTGCTCTTTTATGCCTGTCATAGACATCATGTCGGTTAGTTCGAGCGAGCCAGGCGCTATGCTTCGGCAGTAGCTCAAGGGACTTCCGTGATGGTTCCAGGATACATGGAGAAATCCGTCGC
>CAZVUF010000055.1:0-12848 GCA_964629355.1 uncultured Pirellulales bacterium
GTTAAATCCATATCGAAAATTTTATGCAGGGTAAGTCCGCCGGAATATAGCACCGCAGTGATGGTTACAAGGACATATATAACCATCGTATAGAAAGCCATAATACTGCGTGCCGCGGGGTTATAGCGATATTCAAGGTATTCCGGCATAGTATAGATACCGGCTCTGAGGAACTTGGGCAGGAAAAAGATTGCAACGAAGACGATGGTGATGGCTCCGAGCAGCTGATAGCCCGAAACGGCCAAGCCTATGTTTCCTGCGCCGGCACCGGCCATACCGACGAACTGCTCGGTCGAGATATTAGCCGCAACGATGGAGAAGCCGATTAACCACCACTTTAAGCCGCGACTTGCCAGGAAGTAATCCTCGCTGGTCTTTTCCTTACGGCTTTTGATCATGCTGAAGGCGACGACAACACCGAGAAAAGCCAGAAATACGCCGATGTCAAAAACGTTTAGCTCCACAGAATATCCCTATTTCACAAGAATTTAACCCCACGTAAAACGTGGGGTTAAATATTAAACGCCGTGTTTTACATGGGGTTTCTTATCTTCCATGCTGGCTTAAGACTATTCGGCTTTGTCTGTTTCTTTCTGCTCGGCTGTAATCTCTACACCTTCGGGCACAATAGTAACTGTGATGGTGGCGGTCAAATCCTCTGTGAATCTGAGCATCACGGATTGAGCTCCGACCTGCTTTATATGGTGGGGCAGCTCCACGACGTCATCCGCGACTTCAAAACCCTGCGCTCGCAGATTTGCTGCTATATTGCCAGCGGTGATTGAACCAAAAAGGACCCCTTGCTCATTAGCTTTAGCTGCCAGTACCGCCTCCGCACCTTCTACCTTCTTGGCAACCTCGGCCAGCCTGCCGTGCTCTTTGACTCTCTGC
Organism: uncultured Pirellulales bacterium; assembly: GCA_964629355.1. GTDB lineage: Bacteria > Planctomycetota > Phycisphaerae > Sedimentisphaerales > Anaerobacaceae > CAZVUF01. The sequence goes on from CAZVUF010000055.1 coordinate 892, forward strand.
TCCACACGCGCAGTTTTTTCTTTAGCGAGAGCTTTTATGTTATCGGCAGTGGTAATCCTTGCCAGCCCCTGAGGTAACAAATAGTTCCGCGCATATCCCTCATTGACCTCCACAATATCTCCAAACCAGCCAAGTTTCTTAACATCTTCACAAAGCAAAACCTTCATCCCGTTATCCTTTCTGGTCAAAAAGTAACTGGTAATTGGTTTTAAATCGATACCATCTAACCAATTACCATTCACCAATTACTAAAAACTATGCGGTAAACGGCAGTAGTGCCATATACCTGGCTCGTTTTATTGCCTTTTGGGCTTTCCTCTGGCAGCCTGCGCAATTACCGCTGCGTTTACGCGAGTATATTTTGCCGCGATTAGTCAGAAGCTTCTGCAGGGTGTCCACATCCTTATAGTCAATGTAGCTCATCCCATTGCGGCAAAAACGACATTGTGTTTGCTCACGAGTGCCGGGAAAACCTGGTTTTCTTCTGTTATCGTTTTTTCTTTGCATTCTTAGCATTTTTTTACCTGTCTATTTGGGTTCTCGCGAAGCGGAGTCCCTTTCCATAAATCGTTTTACATAATTGAGATTGCTTCAATTCCTCGTGCAATACTCAACAAACATTACACATCCTGGGCTTAAAATGGTATATCGTCTGCCGGCATTTCATCGGTACTACCCCGCCGACCGGCTGAATCCGGGATGGTTTCATGAGAATCAGAATATCTGTCTGAGCCTTGCTCCCCTAAAGGAGCTGCAGTTTCTCCGGTACCCGGGAGAAACTGAAAGTTCTCAACCGTCACTCTGTGTTTGCTGCGTTTCGTGCCGTCCTGAGCTGTCCAGCTATCAAAAGTGAGTCTTCCTTCGATAAATACAGCTCTGCCTTTGGTAAGATACTTGTTTATATTCTCAGCCTGTCGGCCGAACGCTCGGCAGTCCACAAAACAGGTCTCTTCACGTTTAGTACCGTCCTGACCCGTCCATCGGCGATTCGTCGCCAGGCCAAAGTCAACCACAGCGGTCTGGCTCGGTGTATATGAAAGCTGTGGATCGCGAGTCAGATTTCCAATCATCAAAATTTTATTAAAACCAGCCATAATTAAGCTCCTTAACAATTTCAGAAGACAGATGACAGAATTCAGAAAACAGAATTTTTATCATCTGTTCTCCCTCTCCTATGTACTGTTATTTGTCTTCTGTGTTTTCATCAGCCAGCTCTGCTTCCTCCTGCTTCTCTTCAATACTCGTGCTGCGTAGCGGGCTTGCGGCCTCTGTAGCCGCTTCGGCGGACAGAGTAGCGTCGGTAGTTTGCGGCTGTTCTTCAGTATTCTGTTCTACTTCGTCCTTATGCTTTCCCGCCTGCACATCAGGAGTGTCTTTTTCAATATCTTCAATTATCCGATTTTCGGCATTGAGTATTAAAACACGCATAATTCGCTCTGAGAGCCGAACGTTTCTTTCGATGTCCTGTATTCTGTAGCCGTCGGCTCTGAAATAACAAAGAATATATGTACCTTTGCTTTTGTGATTGATCTCGTATGCAAGTCTCCTGTCGCCCCATTTTCTTAGCGAGACAATCTCAACCTGAGCCCTTTCAAGTATGTTTTTGATAGTCGCAAGAACGCCATCCCAATCCGACCCTGCCAGATTTGAATCTACAAGGAACATCGCCTCATACAATTTTTTTGCCACAGTTTTCAAAGCTAATTACCTCCATATATTGGTTAAATGGTTAATTTTACTGTCAATTACCAGTTACCATTCACCAATTACGAACTATTAAACTCATTCATGGCCTGTTCTACGCCATATTCAATCCAACAAAGAACAGCATCCCGCGCTATGTCAATCGCCTCATCGAGCAAAGGCTTTTCTGTCTCTGTCAGCTTATCAAGAACATAATCGTAAGCAATCTGCTTACCACAATGCCCGATGCCGATTCGACATCGGGCAAATTCATTTGTACCGAGCTTGTCTATGATATCAGCAAGCCCATTGTGTCCGCCTGCCGAGCCTTTGGCTCTGATACGAATCCTGCCTGGCTCAAGAGCCATATCATCGGTTACTACCAGCAAATCACCGAGTGCCAATTTATAAAAGCCCACCGCAGTCGCAACTGCTTGACCGCTACAGTTCATAAACTGCCACGGCTTTAACAATATTAGCTTTTTATCCCAATATTCGGCTTCGCCAAAACGAGCGCCGAATTTTCTTTTTTTCACCTTCACCCCAAGTTCCTCAGCTAAAAAGTCTATAACTTTAAAGCCTATATTATGCCGCGTGTCAGCATGCTCCTTACCTGGATTACCCAGGCCAACCACCATTTTGATGCCGGTGCAAATACCTGTCATTCTCTTCAAGAACCCCGCTTGAAACATGGGGTTCTTTCTTCCACATTCGTAGCGTTATTCATTCTGTTCTTCTGAGGTTTCTTCTTTCTTTGCTCTCTCGGCTTCGCCGATAACCTCCGGTACAACAGGCGTTTCTGCTTCAAGTTCCTCGGTAGTTTTGGCTGTTGTGACCACACTGCAGGAGACCATTAATATCGTGGGATCACTTACCAGCTTCAGACCTTCCGGAAGCTGTATATCGCTGGCGTGTAAGGTATCACCTACCTTCATATCTTTCACGGAGACTACGACGGATTCCGGAATACCGGTTACCAAACACTCAACTTCGAGATGGTCTGTATGCTCGACTATGATACCGCCCTCTTCGGCGCCTTTGGCGGTGCCTTTAAGCTCAATAGGAACTGTTACCGTAACTCTCTCGGTTATATCAACCCTCATCAGGTCCGCATGAATAACCTCTTTGCCGAGATGGTCAAATTGTAGATCTTTGACGATCACCTTTTGAGGCTTTTTATCAATCCGCACGTCCATCAGTCTCTGCCCATGGTGTAGTTTTTCCACAAAGTCATGCGCATCTAAAGTAATAGCGGTAGACTCCTGTTTATGGCCATACACAATAGCTGGTATTCGACCTTGTTTACGCAGCTTGGCTGAGTCTTTCGAGCCGGTCCGCTGTCGAATTTCTGCTTTCAACTGCACTGCTTTTTCCATAATCATCTCACTTCAATTATTAAAACCTATGTCTCTCTGTTTGATTCCTTAAACATTTCACTAACGGATTCGTTTCTGTGAATTCTCCGTATCGCTTCTCCTAACATATCCGCCACACTTAAAACCTTTATGAGGCCGAGTTTCTTTGCATCTTCGGTAAGTGGTATGGTATCGGTGACAACGACTTCATCGATAGGCGCTCTTCGCAGCCGATCGAGAGCCTGCGATGCGAATATGCCGTGCGTGGCTCCGACATACACCTTTTCAGCACCGCGGTCCTTAACCAGCTTGGCAGCACCGCATACCGTCCCTGCGGTAGCTATGATATCATCGCACATCAAGACATTTCTACCTTTTACCTGGCCTATTATCTCATAGGCCACGATTTCACTTCCGCTCATTCGTTTCTTGTGCACTATCGCCAAATCACCGCCCAGATGCGAAGTAAATTTCGACGCGGTCTTGATATTGCCTACGTCCGGCGAAACCACCGTCAGATTGCTGATATTTTTGTCTCTGAAATACCTACTTAATACCAACTCACTGGTCAAATGATCGACTGGAATGTCGAAAAAACCCTGTAGCTGGTGAGCGTGCAGATCTATTGCCAGGACTCTGTTGGCACCAGCGGTAGTAATAAGATTCGCCACTAACTTCGCAGTAATGGGCACTCGCCCTTCATCTTTTCTGTCCTGACGGGCGTAGCCGAAATACGGGATGACTGCGGTTATGCGTCTGGCACTGGCTCTTTTTAAACAGTCCAGATAGATTAAAAGCTCCACTAAGTGCTCATCGACAGGTCTGCATGTTGATTGTACCACGAAACAATCCGTGCCGCGAACGTCATCCTCCACTCTGATGTGTTTCTCTCCATCCGGGAAGACGCTGATCTCAGCACTACCTAACGAAATTTCCAAATACTTACATACCGCTTCAGCCAAGTCTCGATTACTGCTGCCAGCAAAAACCTTAATACTGTCATCTGTAGAAAACATCCTTATTTATCCTTCCCTGGTAACTGCGTCGCACTTTCCTGCATCACTACCGCCCCGGCGTTTACATGTGTGCCGTCCTTTAATACAAGCGGCGCAACAAGCACCGCACCCGAACCGATATAACAGTTATCACCGATTTCAGTCCGGTTCACATTGTGTCCGTCATAATTCGCCGTTATCGAGCCGGCTCCAACATTGACATTTCGGCCCACGGTAGCATCACCAATAAAGCTGTGATGCCGGACCCGCACTCCCTCAGCCATAATTGAGTTTTTGACTTCCGTAAAGACTCCCAGCACAACATCACCCTCAAGGATCGTGCCGGGTCTTAAATAAGCGAACGGCCCGATTCGGCAAGATCTGCCGATTTTAACCTCGCCGTGAATATAAGTGAACGGTTCAATAACCGTATCCTGTCCGATCTTTGCTCTTGCGTCTATCCACGTATTATCAGGATCGACTATGGTCACGCCGTGGTCCATCAGCTCCTGCTGGATGCGTTTTTGCATAATCTTGCTTGCTACGCTCAGTTGCGCTCTGCTGTTGACACCCATAGCTTCTTCCGGCCGCACTGCTGTAACTGCTACCACCTTATGACCAGTCGCGATGATATATGATACGGCATCCGTCAGATAAAACTCTTTCTTGACGTTGTCAGGCTTAACCTGCTCGACGGCCTCAAAGAGAATCCGGTTATTGAATAGATAATAGCTTGGATTGATCTCGGTTATAGCCAATTGCTCTCTTGTGCAATCTGCGTCTTCCACAATGCCCTGGATATTGCCATATCTATCCCGGACTATTCGTCCGTAGCCGGTTGGGTCTTCCAGAACTGCGGTGGCCAGCGTCGCTGCTGCCTGCTCCATCTGGTGCTTGCCGATAAGAGTACTGAGCGTTTCGGCTCTGACCAATGGTCCGTCACCGCATAAAACCAGTGTTTCGCCCTTAAAATCCTTTAGATGTTCTTTACAGCACATGACTGCATGGGCAGTTCCCAGTTGCTCATTCTGCTTGACCCAAGTGACATTTTTTGCGTCGGCAAAGTACTGCTCGACCTGCTCGGCTCCGAAGCCGACGATAACATATATCCTTGTTACGCCGACTTCTCGGCAAGCATCCAGCACGTATGCCAGCATAGGGCGTCCGCATACCTCATGCAGCACCTTCGGTAGTTGCGTATTCATCCTGCTGCTGACACCTGCTGCTAATATTATCGCAGTTCTTTCAGCCATTTTTTTACTCAACTTTATGTTTTGTATTTCATAATCTAATCTACCCGGCCAGGACTCGAACCTGGAATAGAAGGACCAAAACCTTCTGTGTTACCATTACACCACCGGGTATTCGGGAACTGAAAACTTAAAACTAAAAATGTAAAACTAAAAAGTAAATCCAAAACTTTGACTTTTACACTTTAAGTTTTCAGTTAACTTGTCACGGAGATCCACCTGCGACGGACCCGGCTGGGCTCTGTCGGAGGCTTGAGTCAACTATGCCGTGATACTGCTGACCCCAAAGACCCGCCTTCAGCGGGATCAACTCTACCCCGTGCGACAGAGCTTTTAACAAAGAAAGAAATATAGCCGATTGATGCCGTCAAATCAATAATTTTTTCTTTTTGGGCGAATAATATTAAAATTGATACAGAAATCGGCCTTTTTTACACAAACTTTGCCTAAACAAATATTTCTTTTATATGTACTTTTATCTGTTGTTGCGTTTGTAGCCACTTTTTCTTTTCCGACCAGCCCCAGGCTTTTGCTGTGGCTGCTTTTATCGCAGACTGTAGTGCTGAGCCGATGTTTATTTTGTCTTTCAACCCTTTCAGAAAGCCGGCTAATAAATAGTCCCCGCAGCCGACCGTTGATAATGTCTGTCTCCGTGCGATACATCTCGCCTGCCATGCTCCGTCTTTACTGACCACTACCGTACCTTTTTCGCACCGGCTTATCAAAGTAATTCCGACCTTATCCAGCAGCTTCTGCCCAGCCTTTGTCAGGCTGATAGGATTATCCTTAACCTCTCTGCTCAGCAATTGCCGTAACTCATTTACATTCGGCTTTATCAGCCAAACATTGCCGGTATCAACAATTTCTCTTAAAGCAACTCTGGAGGTATCCAGCACAATTTTTGCACCCAGTTTGCAGCAGCTTTTTATAATTCCAATAATTTCCATCAAAAACTCATCAGGCATCGCTCCGGAAAAAACACAGATGCTGTTCCTGCCAACCACTCTTTGCAAGTCCGCCCTCAGGTTCTTTAGTGTCCACCTCGAAGCCAGTACACTTTTACTGCGCAGGTGTATGTCTCTATTATTGACCGTATCCACGATAGTGACATTCTGCCTGGTGCTGCCGGTAGCGAACGTCATCTTGACCCTAATAAGCGGCCACTGGGACCGTACTGTTTCAGCCATCTGCTTATAATCCTGCTGTCCCCACAGACCTGTAGCGATATTTCGTTGGCCCATCCAGGCAAGGGCCTTGGAGATATTCAATGCCTTTCCGGCAGGCTGAACAGTCTGCTCATCTATCTCTTTATGCAGACCCCAATCCAGACCTCGTCCTCGGCATGTTATGTCCCACGCTGGCGAAAGACCTACCGTAACAATAGAAAATTTTCGGCTCATTGACTTTATGTCTTTCTCCTTAACCATCCAAACTGTCAGCTCCAAGTTGGCCGCAGGCTGCTTTTATCCCTCGGCCCATTCTGAAACGCACCGTAGTCTCTATGCCTGCCCGCTCCAGAATCGACGCAAACTGCTTTATTCGTCTGCTATCGCTGCCGACAAACCCGCAGCCCAGATGCGGATTATGTTCGATAAGGTTCACATTTCTCATAATTCCGCTCAAGAGCTTAATCAACATTTGGGCATGTTCAGCAGAATCGTTTAACCCTTTTATTAAGACATACTCAAATGTGACTCGCTGGTCGGTCTTTTTCTGATAATAACGCACGGTCTTAAGTAGCTCGGCTATCGGGTACTTAGCGTTTATCGGCATCAACTGTGTGCGAAGGCTATCGGTCGGAGCGTTCAGTGACACTGCCAGCCTGGGTTGAATATCCTCATTAGCGAGCTTTTTAATCCCAGGAACTATGCCGCATGTGCTGATGGCAAGATGCCTGATGCCGATATTTTTACCTGCGGGATGGTTGAGTATCCTGGTCGATTTGAGCACGTTGTTATAGTTCAACAGCGGCTCACCCATCCCCATGTAAACAACATTTGAGATTCTTCCAGCATCCTTCTGTGAGATGTTGACCTGGTCAACAATTTCAGCGGCGGTTAGATTCCGTCGCAGCTTCACCCCGGCAGTAGCACAAAATGTACAACCCATAGCACAACCGGCTTGGGTGGAAACGCACAGCGTTTTTCGTCGACCATCTACAAGAAGTACCGTCTCTATCCTGGTCTGCCGAGGCGGATTGCTGAGTGCGAATACGTATTTGGTTGTACTGTCTTTGTCGGTGAGTTTTTTCAGAATGAAAAGCTGAGAAATATAGTAGCTCTGCTCAGCTAATCGGCCTCGAAAGTCCTTGCTTAGTGGTGTAATTTGCGAGATATCAGTTGCATCTTTTGCATGGATGAAATGAAAGATGTACTCTGCCAAGTACTTTTTCTGAGCCAGGCCGACCACTATCTGCTCAAGTTCATCGAGCGTCTTGTCTTTAAGGTCTTTGTTCATAATAGGGAAAGTTTAACAGAAAAATCCTCTGCTGGAAATGCGAACCCTCTAATAAATTGGTGGCTAAATATATTTAACCCCGTGACTTATCGCAGGATTATTATGCGACAATGTCTCAGTCTTCTCCATTATCAACCGAGATGTAGCCTTGCTGGCCCTCGCTTATATAGGCAGACTCTGATGAATCAGCTTCGGCGGATGCTTCTTCACTTTCTTTTTCCTCCTTTAGGGCAGACTCGCGCAGCCGTTCGTATTCATCCACTGTCATCATCACCTCGCGTGCCTGGCTGCCTTTGTACTCACCGAGTATTCCCGATGCAGCCATCATTTCAATCATCCGTGAGGCACGTGCATAACCGACATTGAGTCTGCGCTGAAGAAGTGACACGCTTCCCCGCTTGGTCTCCAGGACGATGCGAACCGCATCGTCAAATAGTTCATCCTTTTTCAAGTCGGAGGCGTCTAATTTCTTTAACCCAGTCAGCTCCGGATGGAACTGCGGCTCGGCAATATCCTTAAGATACCTGACTATCCGCTTTACCTCTGCTTCATCAACGAAAGTGCCCTGCGCACGAATCAGGTCGCTGGTGCCGGGCTTAAGAAACAACATGTCACCCTCGCCAAGCAGTGTTTCTGCGCCGTTTTGGTCGAGGACGATCCTGCTATCGAGCCTGGCCGCCACACGGAAACCTATCCTTGTCGGCATGTTTGACTTGATAAGGCCCGTCACAACCGTTGCCTGCGGCCGCTGAGTAGCCAGGACAATATGAATGCCAATCGCTCTGCTCTTCTGGGCAAGACGGACAATGTAGGCCTCTATTTCCTTCGGTGCAGTCATCATCAAATCAGCTAACTCGTCAATAACTATTACAATATACGCCAGCTTTTTGGGGATTTTCTCCTCTTCATCCGGACAGCTCGGATTGAATCGCTGCAGAAGCTCTTCTGAGCCGAGCCGATTATACTCAGCTACATTTTTCACCCTCGCCTCGGCCAAGAGTGCATAACGTTCGTCCATCTTTACCGTGGCCCATTCAAGTATCTGAACAGCTGTTTGAGTCTCGGTAACTATCGGACACATCAAGTGTGGAATGGTATTAAAAGCGGTCATCTCGACCATCTTTGGGTCAACAAGAATCAGCTTCACCTCGTCCGGCCTTTTGGTGAGCAGGATGCCGGTGATTATGGTGTTGATGCAGACACTTTTGCCTGAGCCGGTCGTGCCAGCAATGAGCAAATGCGGCATAGTAGTCAGGTCCGACACGAGCGCTTCTCCCGAGGAATCCTTGCCTAAAAATAGTGGTATCTCCATACTCTGAGGTCGCTTACCGGCCAGTTCTGTAATGTTCTTCATTCGGACTTTTTCTTTTTCGTTGTTTGGCACTTCAATGCCTATCGTATGTTTGCCTCGCAGAGGAGCTACAACACGAACGGCGCCTGCTCCAAGCGCACGGGCGATGTCGTTTGCCAGGGTGCTGATCTGGCTGACCTTGACACCAGCCGCAAGCTCCAGCTCGAACATTGTCACGACCGGTCCTGTTTCCGCCTCGACCACTCGTGCGTTGATATTAAATTCCGACAACAACTTTTCCAAAACGGCTGCTTTTTCTTTAATAACCTTTTCCTGCACCGAAGTAAAACTATATTCCGGCTCTGCCAGCAGCTCCAACGGCGGCAGAACGTAATCCTCATAGACCGACCGGCCGAAAGTGGTGTTGGATGGATCGTCCATAGGTTTTTTCGCTGGCACCGTCTTCGGCTGTTTCACTGCCATAGCATCAGGTTGCCTCTGGGGTACTGCAACGGCAAGAGTGGGTTTATCCTCACGGAATTGGGGAATTGCTATATTTGTGACGCCAGTAGTTAAGGATTTCTGTTTCGCGCTTAGTTTTCGCCATATATCGCTTACTGCTTCGGAGTGATGTTTGGCTACAGACCAGGCAGGCACAACAACTCCAATCGCTTTTCTACCCATAAAACCAAAACAGAGCAGCACCCAGAGAAAAACACTGTCTGCCACAAGAATAATGCCTACGACCCAGGTAGCTGTGATTAAAATGAAAGTACCCAGTGTAGCAAAATGGCTCCGCAAAAAGGTTGCCGCACCTACGCCGAGCAGGCCGCCGGAACCCATTGGAAAACCAAAGAGCTCATAAGGCCACAAGCAATAAAAGCTACTCGAAGCAGCAATGGTCCATAAACCCAGCCCAATCGCTCTCAATATAGGTTGTCCTAAAGGCCGATTGAAAAGCCTGGCAATCAGGAAACATATCGCTGCGATTAGTATTACGAAGACACCCGGCCCAAGATAATAAAGCATATAGTAGGCACAAAAAGCCCCTATCGAGCCGCACCAGTTTGCCTGCGGTTTGTTGTGTGGATATACAAATTTGCTCGGCCAATCACCTATATCGAAGCTGATGCAACTGCATAAAAGCAGCAACATGACGCCAATGCCGACGAATATGAGGGCTTTTCCTCTTGCTCTTCGCTCTGTCAGGTTGTTAGAGTTAAGTCGAGATGAGATTTTTCCTTTTTTCTTCATAGTTTATTCCCCATTAGAAGCTCTAATGGGCCGCAATATTATCAAGTCCTATAAAAATCAAATTTCCAGGTCGATAATACTCTATGTCCTTAATTAAACATAACTTATATCGGCAGGGTATTGCTCTTTTCTACACAATTGTCTGTTCGAGCCTATCGGGCTGTTTTGCAGCAATGTATTGCCCTATGCTTTTGTATAAATTCGGCTTATTTCCTATGTAGGAAAATCGCTTAAAATCCGTAAAAAAGTGTAATCAAATAAATGAGGTTTGATGCAGATTATAAAGATGATTTACTTATCCATCATAAAGATAGGCTTTATATGGCGATTGTAGATATTTTCCGTGACATTTGGTGCGATTATGTCTTCGTATTTTTCAAGGGCATCTAAAAATCGACCGCCCATTTCAGCAGGGATTTTATAAGCAACGTGTAAAAGCTGCCGAAAATTGGGATTATAATCCTTACAGGATTGGTCATGTCGTAAAGTCGATGCGAATTTCTGCCCATCCCACCTGTCAACATCCGCCGATGCGGGCAATTTGCTCCGGTCGATATCAATGACAGTTGCATAAGGCTGACAAAGCTCATCAATCCGCGACAATGACTTTGCATAAATCTCCTTCGCAATAGCAAGTCCCTCTCCGCCTGCAAGCGCCAAGCCGATGAGTTCCTCCAGCCAGGTGGTGCCAGCGGTCTTGAGGTGCAGGCCAGCATCGAATTTTTTCAGCGCTTTACTTATCGGCTTATAAATAGAGAACTTGTCACTGCCGGAATGAATGCTCAGCCTTAAGTCCTTCGGCAGGCCGAATTCTTTGATTGCAAAAGCAACCACCGCCAAATCTTCCTCGAACTCTTTCGTGAACTTGGCGATGTCACCAACATAATCAACGCCTTTGTTGAATCGGCCGGTAAATTTCGGCGCAACCGTATCGGCAGGTATGCCTTCATCAGCGATGGCAGCAAGGATGAACAACATTTCTATCGGCGTCTGCGGCTGGTCGGTTTCATCCAATGAAACCTCGGTGATAAAATTGTTCGCGCCCTTGACCTGCTTAATATGGCGATAGATTTCGCCAGCCTGCTTGATCGCATATAAGAATTTGATTGCTATCGTTTTTAGCTGCTCTCTGTCAATTTTAAAAGACTGCTCAATGCCGGCTATTTCAAGCGAACCAATGAATTTGCTGTGCTTTTCGACAAAACGTGCGACGTCATTCTCAACAGCAGACTTACCGATGAAATCGGCAACGTCAAGAGTAAAAAAGTCGCTGGAATCAATGAACAAATCTACATTCTTCAGCCCGATATGGTCGGCGTCCACAAAATATGCATCCTTCCACCCGCAGGCCGCGACAGCTTCGTCTGCTTCTTTACGCGTATCCGCCGGTTTTGTCCCTATGATAGTATGCTCTCTGTGAGACTTGTTCCAGACAGGTGTAATTTCAATGCCCTGCTGTTTTGCTTTTATCAAAGCAGCTAATTGAGCTTTTCCCTGTTTTGCGAACCTGTCACCTACACCAAAAGAATACTTCCCAAGATTCATAAAATCAACTCTCCATTCAAAATAAATTTCTATTTATAATATCTCTTAAAGTGATAATCATCGAGAAAAGAACGGTATAAAAGATACCGCCAAATAAGATAATCCAAGACTGAGTATGCCGATTATT
>CAZVUF010000056.1:0-12834 GCA_964629355.1 uncultured Pirellulales bacterium
CTGCATCTTGTAGCGTAGAAAGCTGTCTTGCGAACTGAGTTACATATTTTACCTTTACTCTGCCGCCGGCACCGGGTCTTCGTTTGGGCTTTGCAGCAGCTTTAACAGCAGCTGTTTTTGCTGCAGCTCGCGAGCGGACCTTCGTTGGAAAATAGCCCAAATTTCGAATTTTGCTTATCGCTTCTTTCTCGCTGAGGGCTTCAATTTCATCCTTTACTTCTACACCCTGCGGGTCCAGCGCGGAATATTGAAAAAAAGGCATCTTAAATACCTCCCTCTGAATTAACGATTAATACCAAACATTCCATAATAAGGAATCTTTCTTACGCTTCCGTGATTGTTTCCTTTAGTACCTCGTCGATTGTAGTAATGCCGTCATAGATGGCAGCCAAACCATAATCACGCAGCAACTTCATGCCGGCTTTCTGGGCGGCTACACGCAATACATTCGTTGAAGCACGATTCATAATCAAGTCACGTATTTCGTCATTGAATACCATTATCTCAAAAATACCCGTCCGCCCTTTATAGCCGGTATTGTTACACCTGTCACAACCTCGACCGTAATAAAACTTCTTGCCTTTGATATCATCTTCTGTAAGCCCCAAATCTCTTAATTGTGTTTCGTTAGGCTCAAATATAGTTTTGCAACTTTCACATATCTTTCTAACCAATCGCTGGGATACGATACCTTCAATAGTAGCGGTAAGAAGGAATGGTTCAACGCCCAAATCTAATAGTCTCGCTATCGAGCTTGGGGCATCATTTGTGTGCAACGTGGTGAACACAACATGGCCCGTCAGAGAGGCCTGTGCAGCAATCTCCGCTGTCTCTAAGTCACGGATTTCACCAACTAATATAACATCGGGGTCCTGACGCAAGATCGACCGCAGGCACCTGGCGAATGTCAGTCCTATAGCCGGTTTCATTTGAACCTGAATAAGACCGTCAATATCGTATTCTACCGGGTCTTCCGTGGTAATTATCTTCGTTTCAACGTCATTAAGTTCGCTCAAGGCCGAATACAGGGTGGTAGTTTTGCCGCATCCGGTCGGTCCTGTGACAATGACAATGCCGTTGGGTTTGTGAATAAGCTGGCGGACTAATTTCTGACCGGCTTGTCTCAAGCCGAGTTTACCCAAATCAAAGGAGACTTGCGATCTATCAAGGACACGCAATACGACACTTTCTCCAAACATAGTAGGCAGGACACTCACACGTAGGTCAACAGGATTACCCTGAACTGACAATGAAATGCGGCCATCCTGAGGGAGTCGTCTTTCCGCAATATCGAGGTCTGCCATAACTTTTATACGTGAACTGAGTGCCGCAGCTATGTACCTTGGAGGTGGAATCATTTCGTAAAGCACGCCGTCGATACGATATCGCATCTTATATTCATGCTCAAACGGCTCAAAATGGATATCCGAGGACTTATCGCGGATTGCCTGCAGCAGAACCAGGTTCAGCAGTTTCTTGACAGGATTTGACTCAGACAGCTCCTTCAGCTCATCCAGGTCGATACTTTGATTTCTACCCTCGAATTCGGCAAGAAACTGGTCACTCTGTATTTCATCGATCAATTCGTTGATGTTTTCATCTTGTTTTGTCTCATAGTACTTAGTCAAGGCACTTTCCAACGCCTGTGGGTCGGTTATTTTCGCATTAACCTTAAAGCCCATCAGTGTGTTCAAGTCGTCGGTAGCCCTAAAATTATCGGTATTATCAAGAACGACGGTCAGCTCGTTTCCCTCTTTGTTATACTCAATTGGCACGATGTGATACGTTTTTGCCATTTGCGCAGGAACCTTTTCTATTACATCTGGAGGGATGTCGATGCCGTCTATGTTTGTATATTCCATTCCTCTTTGGGCGGCTAAAGCAATTTGTAGTTGATCTTCGTCGATCAGTCCCATTTCAAGAAGAATTTGGCCTGTTTGTACATTCCCATGCCGTTGGTTCTGAATTTTCAAGCATTCATGGACCTTCTCCCGGCTAAGAATTCCCATTTTAATAAGTATCCTGCCGAGCGGTCTGCCCCTCAACTGATCGATTGGAAGCAGCTTTTGTGCTGTTTTCATTTTACCCATTTAATACCTTCCTTATGAACCTTCGGACATTCAACCTTCTTTATTGTACAACACTAAAGCCTTTTTTACAAATAAATTATGAAATGGACATTTAGTTATTGAGACAGCTCAATCTGGCAGTTTTTTCCTGTTTTATTGTCCTATAATGATTAATGTGGTTCCTCCCGAGTATGTTAATATGACATATATTAATCAGGCTTTTTTCCTGTAAACTATAAATAAATATAAACTTAATCGTAATGCAATCAGGCTCTTAAGATTGGTCCCAAATCTTCCATTTCCTGCGATACTGCTGCTTTTTTCTCTGCCTTTTTTCTTCCTTTCATGGTGTTCATTTTAGCTATAGCTTTATCCTGTAACGCGCCTGGCTGGCGGGCTTTTTCCAGCATTTCCTCCAAAGTGATTTTGCCGATGTCATAGAGCTGCCAAAGGTGCTCATCGAGGAGCTGCATACCCAGCTTCTTACCTGTTTGAATGCTGGAATCGATTCGGTAAGTCTTATTTTCGCGAATCAAGTTGGCAATGGCAGGCGTTACAACCATAAACTCATAAGCTGCGATTCTTCCTCTGCCGGTAGCTAAAGGACAAAGAGCCTGGCTGAGAACCGCAATCAGGTTGCCGCTCAATTGAATGCGAATCTGCTCCTGTTGGGTTACGGGAAAGACGTCAATCAATCTGGTAATTGTTCCAGCAGCGCTAGTCGTGTGCACTGTACTGAAGACCAAGTGACCGGTTTCAGCAGCTCTAACGGCAGCTTCGATAGTTTCCAAATCCCGCAATTCACCCACCAAGATCACGTCGGGGTCCATTCTCAAAACACGTCTCAAGGCCTCAGAAAAACTGGGAACATCAACACCAACTTCACGTTGGTTGATGATGGATTTTTTATGTGGATGATAATATTCTATTGGCTCTTCTACGGTTACAATATGGCGATCGAAGTTTTCATTAATATAGTTTATCATACAGGCCAAGGTGGTCGTTTTGCCACATCCAGTTGGGCCTGTAACCAAGAACATCCCTCTTGGCCTGCGGCACAAAGCAGCACAAATCTTAGGCAGACCGATTTGCTCAAAGGTCAATAATTTTGAAGGGATAAGACGAAGAACTAACGTTATATTACCCTTTTGTCTGAATACAGATACACGAAACCTGCCTTCATCACCGAAGGCAAAGCCGAAGTCAGTTCCTCCTTCTTCCTGGAGCTCCTGTTGATTTCGATCAGGAGTGATGCTTTTCATCAGGGCCGCTGTGTCGTCCGGTTCGAGAACCTTAGTTTCCAGACTTCTAAGTCGTCCATCTATTCTCAATACCGGTGATCGGCCAACAGTAAGGTGTATGTCGGATGCTCCTTGCGAGACACAAGCATGCAGGAGTCTGTCCATATTCACCGTTGACATTTTAACATACCTCAACTAATCACAATTCTGTTTAATCCACCAACACTTCTTCTGTCTGCGCTATACTCACAACTTCGGCAGGTGTGGTGATACCTTTGAATATTTTGATCTTGCCATCTTCCAATAGCGTTCTCATTCCACTTGCCTTAGCTATTTTTCTTAGCTCCCCAGCCGGTGCCTTTCTAAAGGAAAGCTCTCTTAATTCGTTGTTCATTTCTATCATCTCGAAGACAGCAAGCCGGCCTTTGAAGCCTGTATGCTGACACTGAGCGCATCCCGCACCTTTGTATATGGGATGTTTTTCAATATCTTCTTTAGTAATATTGAGCATCTGCAAGTAGTGCGGGTCCGGATTTTTGTCGATTTGTTTGCACTTTTCACAGATAACTCTTACAAGTCTTTGTGCCATAATAGCTTGTATTGAGCTGGCCACAAGGAAAGGTTTAACACCCATATCAATTAGACGTGTAATCGCGCTGCAGGCATCGTTAGTGTGCAGGGTGCTGAAAACCAAATGTCCTGTAAGTGCCGCCTGAACGGCGATATCTGCAACAGTGCTGTCTCGAATCTCGCCGATTAATATAATATTGGGAGCCTGTCTGAGCATTGCTCGCAGAATCCTGTCAAATGTCAAACCGATTTCTTCTTTTACCTGGCACTGATTCATCCCATCAAAGTTGTATTCCACAGGGTCCTCAGCGGTTACGATTTTCTTATCCGGCTTGTTAAGCTCCTGCAGTGCTGCATATAGGGTTGTAGTTTTACCGCTACCTGTCGGCCCTGTAACCAGAAAGATGCCATTGGGTCTTCTAATTATCCGCTGAAATTGCTCATAGTTATCTTGTTCAAATCCCAGTGACTCGATGCCGATGTTGACCGCATCGCGGCGTAAGATACGCAGCACAATGCTTTCACCGTGGTTGCCGGGCAAAGCTGAAACACGGAAATCAATGTCTTGGTTTGCAATCTCACGTTTAATACGGCCATCCTGTGGTAGTCTTTTCTCTGCGATGTCCATACCGGACAGAATTTTCAAACGGGCAATCAAAGGCGCCTGCATGTTCTTGGGGATATTGTCTTTTTCCAGACAGACACCATCCACACGATATCTAACGCGTACTCTATCAGCCATCGGCTCAAAGTGTATATCACTAGCCCGCATGTGAAAGGCGTTATCTATTATCAGGTTTACCAGCCTTATGATTGGTCCCTCATCTTCATCGCCCTTGGCTTGGCTTCTCAAAATTTCCGCTTGTATTTCATTGCCGACCTCAGCAAGTTCGGCAGCAGTAGCATCTATGCTGTGTCTCAACCTGTCGTCTTCTACTTTTTGTTGTGGTTTTTCAAACAATCGCTGGATGTGGGAACGAATTTTTGCCGGGTTGGCAAGATAGCACTCCAATTCCGTGTTCAGTCGAAGTCTAATTGAATCCATCATGTCTAAATCCGACGGGTCGCTGATAATCAATTTCAACTTGCCATTATTCATGCTCAGCGGAAGGATGTTATGTCTTCTCATTAAGTCTTCCGGGATGATTTTCATTGCATCAGGAGGAATGGAAGTTTGATCCAGGTTTACATATTTTAGTTCAAATTGCTTAGCTATCGCCTTGGTCAGCGTTTCTTCATCTATCAAGCCCTCTTGTAGCAATACCTGACCAAGACGTTTGCCGTTAGTTTTTGAAGATTTAATCGCATTAATAAGAGCTTCTTTTTTTACCAGGCCAGCCCTGTAAAGTATTTCGCCTAAATGTTTGCGTTTCTTAGCCATTTTTAGCTCACGTTTTCGTAGACTCTCCTACATCTTATTATAACACTGATAACATATTTAGTCAAATTTACAATCTCAATCTGAGCATATTTAGCGCAGATTGTGCCGCTCGAAGTCGTATTGAGTCTCTATCTTGGGGAAATATAAAGCGCTTCGTTTCGCATCCACCGCTGGTGTCCACACTAATATATACAAGACCGACAGGCTTTTGTTCGGTTCCTCCAGTTGGTCCGGCTATGCCGGTTATACCAATCGCGATACTTGTATCGGCCTTTTTCCTGGCCTGCTTTGCCATAGCTTTGGCAACCTGTTCGCTGACAGCACCGTATTTCTCAATCAATTCAAACAGTATGCCAAGCTCACTGATTTTAGCATCGTTGCTATAGGCAATCCAGCCGTATGTGAAGTATCTGCTTGCACCCGGAATGTCAGTCAGCAGCTTGGCTAAAGTGCCGCCTGTGCAGGATTCTGCTACTGCGATGGTTTTATTTTGTTGAGCTAATTTTTCACCCACGACCTCGGCTAAAGTCTGCCCTTCGGTTCCGAAGACAAACTCTCCCAAAATATCGCGAAGCAGCTTCTCATCTTTTTCTACCATTTGCTGGGCTTTATCTTTATCTTCTGCTGTTGCAACGATATGCAGAGTTATTATGCCATGTCCTGCTGTACAATTGATTAGCGGATTTCTGCCACGCTGCATAAGGTCGCCAAGCAGTTCAGCGATGTTCGATTCACCGGTTCCAAAGCACTTAAGTTTCCGTATGATTACAACTTGACCGCCTGCGAATCTTTGCAGCTCGGGCAGGACCGATTCCTCAAACATCTGCTTCATTTCCAAAGGCACGCCAGGCAAAGCGAAAAGTAATTTTCCTTTATGCTCAGCCCTGATGCCCGGCGCTGTGCCCAGATTATTTTCAAGAGCCATGGTACCTGCCGGTATGTATGCCTGGATTTTATTTTTTGCAGACATTTGCAGATTTCGATTGGCGAAGCGTTTTTGAATCTTGTCTAAAAGTTCTTTCTGCAATTGCAATTCGCTGTCGAGGAACTTGACAAAAGCCTGTCGGGTCAAATCATCATCGGTCGGGCCTAAACCACCGGTCGCTAATACAATACCAGCGTCACTGCTTGCTAAATTTAATACTCGGACGATTGAATCTATATCATCGCCGATGGTATAGGAGCTTATAACAGGTATGCCGATTGAAAGCAGTCTTTCACTTAGATATGAAGCATTGGTGCTTATAGTCTGGCCGCTGAGAAGCTCATTGCCGATACTGACAATACTTGCCTTTTTCATGGAGCGGATTTTAATCTGAGCCTCAGCCGCGAACAAGGAAAAAGACTATTCTAATCGTTTCTGTGCAAGATTGTCACACCTGCGAAGGCAGGGAAGGAAATCCATACGCAATAAGGAAACGGTCATTGCGGGGAGGCCGCATCGCGGCCAGCGAAGCAATCTCGACTACCTTTTTATTCTAATTCAATTAGCGCCTTGACCACATCGTCACGATAACCGGCAACCATATCAAAGGCATCTTTGGTTTGTTCGAGTTTGAATCGGTGCGTTATCATAAAGTCGATATCGGCTTTGCCGGAAGCTATCAAATCAATTGTAGTCTGCGTGCATTTATTCTGTCTTCTGACGTTAATTAATGTCAGCTCTTTTCTGCGTAACTTGTCGATACTAAACCACACCTGCTCGACACGTGGAATCCCAATGAGCATTAGCCTGCCTCCGGGCTTGAGCAGCTCAACAGCTTCATCGAGCGTTTCCTGCTGGCCTGCACATTCAAAGACAATGTCCATGCCCAGCGGCTCTCGCTGGAGGATTTCTTTTACAATATCTTCTCTATCCGGATTGCCTGCCCAGGTGACACCTGCTTTTTCAGCAATTTGGACACGATAATCCAATTTATCAGTCATGTAAATTGCTTCTACATCCTCTGCTTGCGCTGCAGCCATGCAACTGAGACCTATTGGCCCGGAGCCCAAGATTGCGATTTTAGCATTTCTAAAAATCTGCGACTGCCTGACAGAATAGACCCCTATAGCGAATGGCTCGCAGAGAGCTGCCTGCTCAAGTGTGATGGCGTTAGCCATGCTGTGCATTGCCCCATTAGTCGGGAAACAACTTTCCTGCGGCATAACGATATATTCGCACAAACATCCATCACCCTGTCCCGGCGTGCCGAGAAAGCGCAGCTTGAAACATGTATTTTCTCTGCCCTGTTTGCACTGGTCGCAGTTATAACACGAGACAGCAGGCTCTACTACTACCTCATCGCCCACCTTGACACGAGTGACCGAATCGCCCACAGCTTTTACCATCGCAGAACATTCGTGGCCTACTATAAACGGATATTGAACAACCTGAGAACCGATCCTGCCTGTCTCGTAATAGTGCACATCGGAGCCGCAGACACCTACAACTTCGATTTTCAGTAGGACATCGGTATCTTTTTCGATTTTCGGCTCCGGCACATCCATTATCTGCATCTGGCGGATACCGGTTAATACAGCTGCTTTCATATAATTATTCCATAATTATTGACCGGCACCACAGGTGTGCCGGCTAAACTTTTTTTCTACAACAATTACTTCAAGGGCACAATTTTTATCTCAAAGAGTTTAGGCCAAAACTTGCCGGTTATGAATAACCGGTCAATGGCCGCATCGTACGCAATTCCGTTGAGAACATCAACCGGCTTATTAAGCTCCTGCCGACTTAAAAGCCCTTGCAGGTATATCCAGCCGGTTACCTGGCCTGTCTGGGGCGCAATTATTGCGATGCGTTCTGTCGGCCAGACGTTGGCAAAAATTTGCCCTTTGACATATTCCAGCTCGTTAAGCCCACTTACAGGGACATCGTTATCGTGTACCTTGATACTGCCGGTCTGCTGAAGCGTTTCAGGATCCCAAAGGTACAAAGTCGATGAGCCATCGCTCATAATCAGACGATCTCCATCATGTGTAATACCCCAGCCCTCGGTTGGATAATTGAAGCTTTGCAGCAATTCTAAGCTATTTTTGTCATATATAAATCCGATGTTCGACCTATAGGTCAATTGGATTATCCTGTCTTTGTATATAGTTATGCCTTCACCGAAGAATTCAGCCGGCAGATTGTGTGTCTGCAAGATTCTGCCTGTCTCTAACTCCACTTTTTGCAATGTTGAGCTTCCATAAAGTCCGGTACCTTCATACAAAAAGCCGTTTTCAAATACGAGGCCTTGCGTAAAAGCATTTGGGTTGTGAGGATAAGTTTTAATGACCTGATATGTATAAGCTGCCAGTGTCTCGGAGTCTTCGGAGTCTGAGCACCCGGAAATCAGCAGCACAAATAACAAGACAACTAAAACGGCCTGAATCCTGAACTCCGAACTCCGAACTCCGAACCATTTATACATTGAATCTAAAATTAATAATGTCACCATCATTGACGATGTAATCTTTACCTTCGAGACGAATCCTGCCGGCAGCCTTGAGAGCTTTTTCATCGCCGTGCTCTTTTAGCTCGTCGAAGCCGAAAGTTTCAGCTCTTATAAAGCCGCGCTTGATGTCGGTGTGCACTTTGCCTGCTGCGTCAAGAGCGGTGATACCTTGCTTTATGGGCCAAGCGCGTAGCTCATCCGAGACCACGGTTAAAAAGCTGATCAAGCCCAGCGTCTTGTAGCAGCTTTTGACAAATTTGCTTGCTGCTGATTCGGTCAGACCCATGTCAGCGGCAAACTCACTTCTGCTCTGAGCGTCTAACTGCGAAAGTTCATATTCAAGCTCGGCACATATTGTGATTACCTCGATGGTGCTGTCCGACACGGCGGAGAAATCGTATTTTTTATCCAAGTGGTCTTCGCCGACATTGACCACGACCGCCATCGGCCTTTGGGTCAGGAATCCGAGAGATTTAATCATTTCACGTTCATCCTCGTTTTCGATAGCTGAGCTTATCGGCTTTTCCGCCTCGATAGTCTCCTGTAATTTCTTTTGCAAAGCCAATTCAGCCTTATCGTGTGCCTGGGTTTTGATGGGTTTGTGGACCTGCTTTTCAAGTTTCTCGATGCGTGTGGTCACAAGCTCTAAATCAGAAAGCAATAATTCCGTCAGCAGCTCCGCCAAATCTCCGGCTGGTTCTATTCTGTTTCGGTAGGCCGGCACCGCTTGGTTTTCAAATGCTCGCACCACCAAAACGAGCATATCGACGGTTCTTATCTGGTTAATCAGCCGTCTTGCCGCTGCTCTACCGTGCTCGTCGGTAAAGTTAAATCCGGGCAGGTCAAGGCAATCAATTGTCGCGTGTGTTGTTTTTTTGGGCTTATAATGTTCGGTCAGCCAATCAAGTCTTTCATCAGGGACGGGGACAATTGCTTCTTCAATCGTTGTCGAGCCGACCGGGGGGATTGCCTTACCGCTTAAGGCCGCCAAGATAGTGCTCTTGCCGGACTGGAATAAACCAAGCAGAGCTACCTTCATATTATTCTTTCTTCGTAATTGTTCTTTGATGAACTATGAACTACGAACAATCGAATCATAAACACTATTTCCATAAGAATCATAAGCCACGATGGCGGGAAAATCAACCACCTCCAGTTTCCTTACTGCTTCGGCTCCGAGGTCTTCGTAGGCAATTACTTCCGCGGAGATAATATGTTTGGATAGTAGTGCCCCCGCCCCGCCAACAGCAGAGAGATGAACTGCACCATATTGTTTCAGTGCATCTCTGACTGCATCATTTCGGTAGCCTTTTCCGATTGTTGTTTTAAGACCCTCAGCGATTAGCTTTGGGCCGAAGGCATCCATTCTCGATGAAGTGGTGGGGCCTGCTGCGCCGATTACTTTGCCCGGCCGGGCAGGCGTCGGGCCGACAAAATAAATAATCGCCCCTTCAAGCTCAAACGGCAGTTCTTTGCCGGCGTCAATCGCATCGCACAGTCTTTTATGCGCCATATCCCGCGCGCTATAAATCACGCCGGTTATAAGAACCTCATCACCAGCTTTCAAAGAACGCACGTCTGTTTCAGTTAGAGGCGGCTGCAATTTCTTTATCTTGCTCATGGTTTTTATTCCCGCAAAAGCCAGGGGCAAAAACAGCAATGTAAGCTTCAAATCAGGAAAAAGCATATTAAGTTTACACTGCATAATAGTCTTTGCGAATTGAAAAACTAATATTTTTTAAGGTGAGTTTGGTATTGTTATTGGTAAGCGTGTGTTATAATACGATTATGGCGAAATATCCGATATTTCTGGAATTGGCTGGTCGGCGTGTGGTCTTGATTGGCGGCGGAGTTGTTGCGGTACGAAAGGCCCGCTCGCTACTGGCTGCCGGTGCCCGGCTCGTTGTAGTAGCTGAGCAGATCGATGATGTGCTTACAAACCTTTGTACTGGCAGCAGTGCTAAATTGGTCAGATCCAGGTATTCAAAAGATTATATAGCCGAGGCAGTGCTTGTTATAGCAGCTACGAATGACCATGAACTCAACAAACAAATATACAAGGATTGTCAGGAGCTGGAGATTCTGTGCAATGTCGTTGACCAGCCGGAGCTGTGCGATTTTTATGTCCCCGCAGTAGTTAGACGCGGCGACCTGCAAATAGCCATCGGCACCGAAGGAGATTGTCCAGCCTATGCCGGCCATATCAGAAAGAAGCTGGAGCAAATTTTCACTGAAAAACACGGCGAATTTTTAGCTGAACTGGAGGCAATGCGAGAGCGCATTATTAAAGATGTGCCGGGTGAAGCTGATCGTAAAGTTCTGCTGGGGGAACTGGTTGATGATGAGTCATTCGATTATTTTGTTGAAAACGGTTCTTCAGTCTGGCGGGAGCGAGCCGAACAAATCATAAAAAATGCAGTCCCAGAGCTTGGCACCTAAGCTTCTATTTTGTCGATTACTACCTGCAGATACTTTTGTCGATGGCCGATACGCCTCATGCTGCTTTTGCGTCTGCGAAAGTGCGTCGGATAGAGCTTCGTACCCTTTACAACAGCATCCTGGGCTGTGCTTTTAAATGAAGCAATGACCTTGGCGCCTTCTAAGTAAGGCGTGCCGATCTTTACATTTTCGCCGTCACTTACCAACAGAACCTTATCCAGCTCAATCGTCTTGGCGTCCGGATCGGTCTTAGTCAGCTCGATATTTAAGCAATCGCCTTCGGCGATTTTGTACTGTTTTCCACCTTGTTCAATTACCGCATACACCTTAGGAACTCCTATTTTTGTACCCAAAAACTAATTAAGGTCGATATACTATGCAACAGTACGTTTTTTGTAAAGCAAATTTTGCCGGTATTTATTAAATAATGATTGTTTAGAAAGGCAACTGGTCGGATTCAAGCCGATTATTTCTGACCGGTTATCGGTGACTATTTAGCTGGAGTGATTCTATGCAGGTAGCAATGATACAGGACAAAATCGTGCCGTTCGAAGAGCTGGAGCCGGTTTATCTTGATCGCGGGATATTCTTCGGCGACGGAGTTTATGAAGTGGTGCGAAGCTACAATGGCAGGATTTTTGCGATGGAGGAACATCTGCAAAGATTTGCCAACAGCCTTGCGGCAATTCAAATAACCGGCGTGGAAATTGACCAGATTAAGGTCAGGATACAGAGGGCTTTTAATGCCGCCGGTATCGCCAACGCCAAGATATATTTTCACATAACCCGAGGTTCGGGGCCGCGCGATCATGCCGGAGACGCTGGCTTGAAGCCGAATTTTTTCTTGACCGTAACCGAGCTGCCTGATGCCATTGAGGAAAAGACTAAAGGCATTGCGGTATCAACACATCCCGACTGGCGATGGAAAAGATGCGATATAAAGTCACTGAACCTCTTGGCTAATGTTCTTGCTCGCCAGGATGCCGCCAAGAAAGGCTGTACCGAAGCGATATTTGTTGATGAGGCCGGTTTAATAACGGAAGGAGCTGCCTCGGCTTTTTTTGCTATCTTCGGACAGACCCTTCAAACCGCTCCTCTTACAGCGAATATTTTACCATCCATTACACGCAAATTTGTACTTCAAGCCGGTAAGAATATCGGATTAGAAACAGTTGAAAAATCACTAACACCGGAGCAGACACGTTCGGCTGACGAGCTTTTCATCGCTGTCACTACAAAGGATATTGTTCCTGTTGTCCTATTCGATGGTAAGACCATCGGCGATGGCAAGCCCGGCAAATACACGAAACTACTAATCCAGGAATTCCAAAAGTTTGTAATATAAATCGCTGCTTTGTTACCCACTACCGAGAAACTCTTACCTATACCGCATAAATTTCAGCACCACCCCAAGGGCCGCTGCTGTGCGTACCAACAAAACGTAACGCACGAGGCTGAAAGGGTAAAGAGAAACCAGAGGGCAGAAATCAGAGAAAAAGAGGATTCTTGACCGTTCAAAATGATTCTTGTAAAATTACCGATGTCGTACAGAGAAAAACATGTTTAAGCGTATAAACAGGAAATCCCGGTTTACTGATTCATAGTCGTAAACATCTTTATTCCTTATTAAACTTTACTCGGAAGGGAAATAAAATGGAGTCAAGCTACCCTGAACAATCCTCCCCCCTTGTCTTCTGTCG
>CAZVUF010000057.1:0-12747 GCA_964629355.1 uncultured Pirellulales bacterium
TCAACGAGCTGCTTCGCTTTAAACTTGAATCGAGCATCGAAGTAAGGGTGACATGCGGGCCGCAATTTGCGCGTGTGTATGAACGAGCCAGAGCAAAAAAGCTGCTCGATGATGTCAACGGTTCCTCGACCACACGTGTGACAGGCTGCATGGGCGGCAGAGGATTCGGTTTTATAAGCTACAAGGGCGACGTGCAAACCTGTGGCTTTCTTGACATATCCGCAGGCAACCTGGTTAAGAATGGCTTTGATTTCAAAAAGATTTGGCTCAATTCTAAGTTTTTGAACGAAATTCGTGACCTGTCAGCCTATAAGGGCGCTTGCGGCACCTGCGAATATCTCAGCCTTTGCGGAGGCTGCCGGGCAAGAGCTTACGCAGTCAGCGGCGATTATTTAGCTGCGGACCCGATTTGCAATTACAAGGCACGTAAAGACAAGGATTGACTTTGCGTTTGACTAAATTTCAAAAACAGTTGTGCAATGCGCTCCAGAAAGGTCTTCCAACATGCTGGCGGCCATTTGCAGAGATAGCAAAAACCTTACACAGTGACGAAACAGAAATTTTAAAACAAACAAAACAATTGAAAGACGTTGGTCTTATTCGCCGGATAAGCGCGTTGATAAATTATCGTGCCCTTGGCCTAACGAGCACTTTAGTTGCCGCACATGTCCCCGAACAAAACCTCCCAGAGGCTGTCGAGGCGGTAAATAGCCTCGATAATGTCTCTCACAATTATCGCAGACACCATTATTACAATTTGTGGTTCACCTTACAGGCTCAGACGTCGGAACAGATTAGAGCCATTCTGCTGAATCTTGGTGGGCGCTTCGGCATCGACTTTCACAGTCTGCCTGTAAAGCGGGTTTTTAAACTCGATGTCAGATTCGATGCCGAGAGCGAAGGCCAGGCATTACTACAGCAGATTCAGGAAACTCCAAAAACCGAACCAGTCAAATTGAATGAAAATGACAAGCTGGTCCTATTAAAATTGCAGGACAATCTTGAACTGGCAGAAGAACCCTTTGCTTTTTTGTGCGGTGAAGGCCTAACGAAAGAAAACGTCTTGAAGACTATAGCAGACCTGATTGATAAAGGTGTTATCCGTCGTATAGCTGTGGTTGTTGACCATCGCAAACTTGGATTTACTGCCAACGTTCTGTTTGCCGGCGAAGTACCGAATGAAAGAATCGTTTCAGCCGGCAAAAGGCTGGCTCGTTTCGCGATAGTAAGCCATTGTTATGAAAGAGAAACCTTCGAGGGTTGGCCTTATAATCTATTCGCCATGATGCACGGCTCGAGCATGGGTCAGATTCAGCGCGTGATAGATAAGTTTATCGAAGTCGAAAAAATTAAATCGTTTCAGCTTCTACCAACTGCCGCCGAGTTCAAAAAACAGCCTGTCAAATACCTCCGCCAAACAGAGCCGCGACAGTAATGGAGCGGAATTCCTGCCGCTATTTTTCGGTTCACCCTGTGAGATAACGCAGTGCTATCTCACGGGGTTTTTTCCACTTCGCCGGTCATAGGAACAAACCGGACCGGCATGACATTTTTTTTGTGCAGCTCGCCCTTTTCGTCCTTGGTTATCAACACTAAATACTGAAAGCCCAAGCGACCTTCCATAGGCAGAATCATTCTGCCGCCCGGCTGTAGCTGCTCTATTAAGGGCTGTGGTATACGACCAGCCGCTGCTGTGCCAATAATGGCGTCAAATGGAGCTTTATCAGGCCAGCCGAAAAATCCATCGCCTGCTCGGACGAATACATTGTGGTAGCCTAATTCTTTTAGCTTCTCCGCTGCGGATTTTGCAAGCTCCTCAACTATCTCGATTGTATAGACCTCTTTTGCTATCTCGGCGCAGACCGCAGCCTGATAGCCTGAGCCTGTGCCTATTTCCAGAACTTTGGAGCCTGCTTTGAGATTCAGAGCTTCGGTCATAAACGCCACGATGTATGGCTGACTTATGGTCTGGCCGTGACCTATCGGAAGAGGCCAATCGGCGTAGGCCACCCGCTGCTCACCCTCTCTGACAAATGCATGTCGCGGCACAACCCGCATTGCGGCTAAAACGTTTGGGTCGTTGACTTCCCGCTCCTGGATTTGCTGCTTGACCATTTTCGCCCGCTCTTCGATGCGCTCACTAAAAGCCGGATGATTGTGGTCCGGCGGAAGAACCCTTTTTTCATTTGGGTCTTCCTGCTTTTGTCTCGGTTGCTCTTCGATATCATTATCTGCATCTTGGGAAGCTAAAGCCGGCCCCGGTCTTTCAAAAAGTCCGGAAAAAAACAAAACAATCGAACCAAGCAACATAAACATAGCTCCATAAATGAACCATATTTTTCTTGTAAATGTATAAGGTCTTGTAACCATTGCTTAGACCCTCCGTAAAACTTATGAATAATATAAGTTAAAAGTATTTTTTATGAAAACAAAAGTATTATAACACAATTGTAAGGAACCGTTAATTGAAAGATTAACAATGGAAATTGTTTTTCTATTGGCGGTTACTATAATTGCAAGCTTCATCGGCACAATGACGGGCTTTGGGACATCGACAATTATGGTGCCGGCTCTTTTATTGTTCTACCCTGTGCCGCAGACGCTTCTTTTCGTGGGGGTTATTCACTGGTTCGGCGATATATGGAAATTGCTCCTGTTTAGAAAGGGCTTTCAATGGAAGCTGATTCTCAGCTTCGGCATTCCGGGTATCGCAGCTACATTTCTTGGAGCATCGCTGGTATTTAATATTCCGGGGGCGGTTCTTTCGCGAATCTTAGGAACCTTTTTAATTGGTTATGTCTTCTATTTGTTTCTTAAAAGCTCATTTAAAATCAAGCCGAGCTTATTTACAGGTACCTGCGGCGGCGCACTTTCCGGCTTTTTAGCTGGAATATTCGGTATTGGAGGAGCCGTGCGTGCTTTGTTTCTATCTGCTTTTGACCTGCCGAAGGCAGTTTACCTTTCTACTGCTGGTGCAATCGCACTGATTATAGATACGACTCGGCTGACAACTTATTTGTATAATGGTGTCCGGCTCAAACATTTGCTTTCATGGGGATTGATTGTATTTATACCCGCTTCGTTCTTAGGTGCAAGAATCGCCAAGCATATTGTGGAAAAAATCCCGCAGCAGGCTTTCAGAAAAGTTGTGTCGATATTTCTGCTGCTTGTCGGTATTAAATTGCTATTGTTCGGTGATTAAACCATGTCCCGGATAAGTGTTCGGAACCCTGTAATAAATTTAGCGGTTTTAAGGCCCAAAATTTTGCAAAAAATCCCCTTGCATAGGCAAAAACAGCCCCTATAATTAAACAAAATAATACGAAATATGCGGGTGTAGCTCAGTGGTAGAGCGCCACCTTGCCAAGGTGGATGTCGTGAGTTCAAATCTCATCACCCGCTCTAAGTAAGAGCATAAGAACAAAAGAGCATAAGTGCATAAAAGCAAAAAATACAAAACTTGTGACTTGTGCACTTATGCACTATGTAAGATAGTATCGACGAGATACCGGCTAAGTTGTAGTTGGGCGTAGGTCGTCGATATGTTTAAGTCCTGAGCTGTTACGGTTAGGATTGAAAATCGTGAATATCTGGCTAAGGGAGGAATTTCCCGATGCCATTTTTATTTATTATTTTATAACAAGCAAAGGTGTATAAAATGCCGAAAGAAGAACAGGCTACAGAGCCGAAAACAGAACAACAAGAGGCCGTTGAACAAGAGACAACGGAAGAACAAGCTCCAGCGATAAAATACACAGCAACGATTGAAGAAGCAGGCCCATGCAAAAAAAAGGTCTCTATAGAGGTTCTGGAAGAGACAATTAAAAACTCCACCGATGAGCAATATGAAACTTTACGTAAAGAAGCGCTGGTGCCGGGCTTTAGGAAGGGCCGAGCACCGCGGCGACTTCTGGAAAAAAGATTCGGCAAAGAAGCAACTGAACAAATCAAGTTAAAATTATTAGCTGATGCAAGCCAGGCGGCCATCAAAGATAATAAGCTGGATGTACTCGGTGAGCCGGACATTGACTTTGAAAAGATAGAACTGCCGGAGACCGGTCCACTAAAATTCGATTTTGAAATTGAGGTGCGCCCGGAAATTGATTTGCCGCCGCTTGAAGGTATTCCGGTAACCAAGACGAAACTCGAAGTCACAGACGAACTGGTCGACAGAGAAATTGAGCGACTGCGAAAATGGTCAGGCCTATGGACGCCGCGGGAAGGTGGAGCCGTTGAGATTGAAGATCAGATAATTGCTGATGTGATTCTCAAAGCTGAAGGCATCGAAGAAGAGCAGAAGCTCGATAACTCCGAGATACATGTAAGGAAAAATGGTTTTGTCGGAGGGATACCGGTTGAGAAGCTTGACGAGCTATTGGTCGGCGCCAAAGCCGGGGATGCTAAGAAAACCAACATCGAGGTGCCGAAAACATATTTCAAAGAGGAATTTCGCGGCAAAAAGGTGGATATCCAGATTAACATCAGGGAGATAAAATGGCTTAAGCCGGTTGAGCTGGATGAGAATTTCCTTAAGAAGCTTGAAGTTAAAGATGAGAAAGAACTTCGTGACAAAATTCACGATATGCTTCATAGCCGATTAGAGCAGCAAAGCCGAACAGAAATGACAGAGCAAATCTACAAGTATCTACTCGACAATACCAATTTTGACTTGCCGTTGGATATAGTTGCAGCGCACTCGGAGACGCTGTTAAAAAGGCAGTATGTCAATCTTTTAATGCGTGGATTACCTCGACAGCAGGTCGAAGAGCACATGGAGCAGTTACGGGCGAGCAGCGAGGAACAAGCCAAACAACAATTCAAAACATTCTTTATCATAGATAAAGTCGCCGAAAAACTCGGAATCGAGACAAACGAAGAAGAAATCAACGGCCAAATTGCTCAATTAGCCATTCAGCAAGGTCGCCGCCCGGAAAGAATGAGAGAAGAAATGGAACGCGACGGCTCATTAGCCCAATTCAAATTACAGGTGCATGAAAAAAAGTGTATCGATAAGCTGCTGGAGTCAGCATCAGTGACGGAACAGACGGAAAAGAAAGCCACCAAGAAAGCAGCCGCAAAGCGGGGATCCAAATCAGCTAAAAAAGCCGCTAAAGAAAAGGAAAAATAATTACGAATATAATTAGAAAATAACCAATTCTATAAGGAAGTATTAATGTCTATTGAACATACTACGACAAACAATATAAAGCTCCCGTTTTGCAACGTGTCACAAAATGGCCTTCAAGCGCAAAATATGGATATTTACAACCAGTACGGCCCAGGCCCATACCAGCGCTATCGCCAGATGAGTCTCGATGACTTGCTGCTGGAAAACCGCATCGTGTTTTTGATAGGCGAAATTTCGTACGCCAGGGCTGCTGAAGTTATTATGAAGATGCTGTATCTGGACAATCTCAAACGTGGCAGTGAAATCAGCCTGTACGTTAATTCGCCGGGAGGCACTGTTGATGATACGATGGCTATTTATGACACTATGTGTTTTGTTGGCTCACCAGTGGCAACATTCTGTATCGGTAGAGCTGAGTCCGGCGCAGCAATAATATTAGCCGCCGGAACTAAGGGCAGCCGATTTGCACTGCCGCACGCTAAAGTGATGCTCCATCAACCCTGGGGTGGTGTCAGTGGCCAGGCGGCAGACATCAAAATACAAGCGGAAGAAATCCTAAAAGCCAAGTCTATGATAAATGGAATATTAGCCAAGCACACAGGTCAGCCTGTCGAGAAAATTTCAGCCGAGACCGAAAGAAACAGATACATGACCGCCAATGAGGCAAAAGAGTATGGCCTTATCGATGAAGTGCTGCACGAAGAAAACAAAGCAAAAAAAGACAAGAAAAAATCAAACGAGAAGAAATAAAGGAATGATGTAAATGAGCGTTAATGAGCATTTAGTGCCGATAGTAATTGAGAAAAGCGGACGAGGCGAACGAGCATACGATATTTATTCCAGACTGCTGAAGGACAGAATAGTCTTCCTTGGCGATGCGATTGAAGATTCTGCAGCGAATCTAATTATCGCCCAGATGCTGTTTTTGAGCAACGAAGACAGCAAAACCGACATACATTTTTACATCAATTCACCCGGCGGCTCAATCACTGCAGGACTGGCAATCTATGATACGATGCAGTTTTTACGCTGTAACGTCGCTACGTACTGCGTTGGACAGGCTGCGAGCATGGCTGCGGTGCTGCTGGCAGGTGGCAAGCCAAGTAAACGGTTCCTCTTAGCAAACAATAGAATACTTCTGCACCAGCCATTAATCACGGGCATTCTACAAGGCCCTGCTACCGACCTGGACATCGAAGCACAGGAAATACTTCGGCTGCGGGCTCGACTTTACGACATATTGGCCAAACATACAGGCCAAAGCTCTGAGAAAATCGAAAAGGATTGCGACCGTAACCTTTGGCTTGATGCAGAAGAAGCAATCAATTATGGATTAGCCGACCGAATCCTGCAAAAAGCACCGGAAATTGTCAGGGAAGAAAAACAACCGGAAGAAGAGCAGAATTGATTCTCCCTCCAGAAAAGGAAAGGCATAGATACGTGAAAAGACAGAAGTCAGAAGTCAGAAGACGGAAAAAGGAAGTCTATCCTCTGTTCTCTGTCCTCTTTCCTCTGGTGTTTATCACAGGCTGTCTGGATATAAGCAAGGAACAGACGAATTTGAATGAGCAGATTAATAAGCTCAATGAGCAAAATTCACAGCTTCAAAAACAAATCGAGCAGGTAAAAGGTGTAAACGAAGAATTGAAAAGCCAAGTGCAGGTGCTTTCCGGCTTACCTGAGCAAGTCAAGGGTGAAAATCTCTATTGTCTTCAAAAAATCAGGATTGGTGGATACACCAATCTTTACGACAAAGATAAAGACGGCAAAAATGAAACACTGATTGTGTACATACAACCTATCGACCAGGATGGTGACATAATAAAAGCCGCCGGTTCTGTTGACGTGCAACTTTGGAACCTATCTAAAGAACAAGACCAGGCCCTGCTGGGCGAATGGCATACAAAGCCGGAGCTTCTAAAAAAACATTGGTTTGCCGCCTTGATGACACATTACAGATTAGAGCTCGATGTAGCTGACATTCCACCTACAGCGGACAAGGAGCCCTTGACTGTGAAAGTTACCTTTACCGATTACCTGACCGGCAAGGTATTCAAAGAGCAAAAGGTAATCGAGCCTCGTTAGATATACTTGATACCTAAAACTAAAGAGTCATCAAGTCAAACTTATCTTCTGAACCAATTAGAATTGCCAATTCTCCTTGCAAACTCACAAGCAATTTATAATATATCGCTATGCAAGAATTGTTAAATAGAATAATCTGCGGCGATTGTATAGAGGTTTTGAGTGAGATGAGCGAGCCGTTTGCTGACCTTATTTTCGCCGACCCGCCTTTCAATATCGGCTACAAATACGACAAATACTACGACAAGGTTAAAAGCAAAAACTACATCGCATGGACAAAAGAATGGATGAGCGTCTGCAAAAAAGTCTTAAAGCCACACGGCTCATTCTATATCGCTATTGGCGATGAGTACGCTGCTAACGTAAAAATCATAGCTGACGAATTAGACCTTTTTATGCGCAACTGGATAATATGGCACTACACATTCGGCCAACAAACGAAAAACAAATTCGCCCGTGCCCATACTCACATATTCTACTTCGTTAAAGATAAAAAGAATTTTACTTTCAACGACAATACGGTGCGGCTGCCTTCAGACCGACAACTAATTTACGGAGACAAGCGAGCCAATCCAACAGGTAAGATGCCGGACGACGTCTGGGACGAATATTCGCGGGTATGCGGGACATTCAAAGAGCGCACAGGCTGGCATCCATGCCAAATGCCGGAAAGTCTCTTAAAAAGAATCATAGCGGTCAGCTCCAATCCGGGAGATTGCGCGCTCGACCCTTTTAGCGGCTCCGGAACCACTGCAGTAGCAGCATATCAATTAAACAGAAACTATGTGGGTATAGAAATTTCACCACAATATGTCGCAAAAACAAACGAACGCTTGGCTGATTTGAAAAACCAAAGGCAAAAAAACTTGGTTCTAAATACCATTGAACTGAGTGAAATGAAGCAGCTCTTATCAGATATGAAAAGGCCGGCCCAAGAAATTGCGACTGACAAAAACCTTCTGAAAATATTTACAAGTCAATTTGCCGTCCGAATGAACAACCATAAGCACTATCGTACCGGAGAGATAGTAATGGCATTAAAGGATTTGGCCGTCTATTCTCCATCCCGACTTGATCGGGACTGCGAAGGACGAAATTGAAAAGTACAAAGTCAATGAATCTTAAATTTCTCGGTTTGTCATTCATAGCCAGTGCGGTGATGCTGACGGTGATTCAGCCGCCTACTGGCTGGTCGCTGCTTGCGTGGGTGTCGCTCGTTCCATTCATTCTTGCCTGTTCTCCTAAAGCAAGACCTAAATCGTTAGCGATTGTAGCCTATATCGTGTCACTTTGTTACTGGCTCGGTAATCTTTACTGGGTGTTTCCGATAACGATTGCAGGCTGGTTTGCCTTTTGTGCTTATACAGCGGTTCTTTGGCCAATAGTAGCACTATGTCTGCGATTCTGCAGAATTAAAAAGATACCGTTGTTTTTAGCTTCGGGTGTTTTATTCGTCGGAGCTGAACGTCTGCAAGGATTCTTCTTGGGCGGTTTTTTCTGGCGGTTTCTGGCTCACAGTCAATATAACAACACAACCATCATTCAAATAGCAGACATATTCGGTGCGGCTGGAGTCTCATTTCTGATAGGTATGGTCAATGGATTGTTGGCTGGATTAATACTTGATGCTCTCCGCAGGATGCCTTCCGGCAGATATTCAATGCTCAATGCCCGAAGCTTAAAGAACATATTTAATACCAGTAATTTTGTCAAAACAGGATTGGTGATTATAGTGGTAGTTGCCACTATTGTTTATGGGCGGTGGAGAATAAACCAGTCTGATGAATTCGTCACCGATGGCCCGTTGATTGCATCCTTGCAATCAAATGTTCCGCAATCGGTTAAGTGAGTGGCATTGCGTGCAGAATCAGTAATTGCCGAAAAGACGTCCGAAGCGATATTTGACGAGTTGATGCAGAAAAGCAAGGCCGCCGTCGAAACCGGAGCCGAACTTATCATCTGGCCCGAGACAATGGTACAGGCAACATTAAATCCGGAGGTATTGAATGTAATAAGTCCTGAACATCCCTGGAACGTTTTTGATCAGGCACTGCGAGACCACTCAAAAGATAACGCTTTCGTTCTCGTAGGTGCTTTTGGGGGTATGCCGAACGAAACAAAAACTGAGCTGACGGAAAGATACAATTCAGCATTTCTGTACACAAAAGACGGACAACAGTACGAAAAACGATACGACAAGATTCATTTAGTCATGTTCGGTGAAGTACTCCCCTTTAGAAAAAGTTTCCCTTTGCTTTTTAAGCTGTTAATGAAATTTAATCCATACGGTTTTGACCATTCGCTCGAAGCAGGCAGCGAATACTCCGTTTTTGAAATGACCGACAGGCAGAATCAAGATTATAAATTCAGTGTAATGATTTGCTATGAGGCTACTATCCCGGAAATTGCCCGCAGATTTACCCTGGATGAAAAAGGACGGAAGCGAATCGACTGGCTTATAAATATAAGTAATGACGGCTGGTTTGTCCGATTTAAACCTGTCCTGCCTGTCCCGAGCAAGGTCGAGGGGAGCGACGCCGAAGGAAAAGAAAAGACGCTGCCCAGCACAGAACTTCCTCAGCACGCGGCTGTTTGCGTCTTTCGGGCCGTTGAAAATAGACTCGCTGTTGTTCGAAGCGTTAATACCGGCATAAGCTGTATAATAGATAGTCTTGGACGGATAAAAAACGGCTTCTTGGCCGGCACCCTGCCCCAAAAAGCAATGCAGCGAAAGGGTATAGCTGGATGGTTTGTCGATAAAATGCCGATAGATAAAAGGGTAACATTTTTTAGTAAGCACGGCCAATGGCTGGATTTTTGTTGTACAGCTTGCCTTATACTGCTCATAATAGTAATGCTTTCGGCAAGTTTCATTAGATCAAAAAATGAAAACCGACTTATCAGGCGAGCCAAATGAAAAACAGGCTCAAAAAAGTCGAACCGAAAAAAACAAGGCAAACAGACAGAAACCGACCGAACCTTCTTATAATGCGGTTTTTGCTCCTCGGATGTGTTTGGATATCTGTTTTCGGTTGCGATAAAACTTTGCATACTGCTACAAACCTTCTACCAGCCAGCGTTTCGGCTGATAATCTTGTGCCCGAAGCGTTGAGGATTATTGAGGCGGGTTTAGCTGACGCAGACCCACAAGTCAGGGCTAATGCAATAGAAGCTGCTGCAGCCACGAAACAAATCATATTGATGCCTAAGATACAACGACTATTGGAAGATGAAGTTGTACCGGTCAGATTCCTGGCTATTCTGGCTGTAGCCGATTTGGAATATTCCTTGGCTAAAGGGCAGGTACAACAATTGTTAAAAGATCCGGATGAAAACATCAGAATTGCCGCGGCATACGCAATGACCAAGTTTGGGCATCTTGAGCACCTTACAGTATTCCGGAACGCAATAGCCAGTGAGGATCAGACCGTCAGAGCCAACGCAGCCCTGCTGCTGGGCAAAAGCGGCAATCCAGATGTATTGAAACTTTTATATTGGGCTTTACAACGCAAAGATTCAAGTGATAAAGTTAGATTTAATGCAGTAGAAGCCATAGCAGCGCTGGGCGACGAAAGAATATTGCCCAAGGTGTGGGCCATAGTTTATAGCGGCTATGCCGACGATAGAATCGTGGGTATAAGGGCGATGGGGGCGATGAAAACCGCAAAAGCCAAAGACGTGCTGATTACCAAACTGGACGACGATATATTGGAGGTCCGTTTGGCGGCAGCCGAACAGCTCGGTAAGCTTAACGACCCCATAGGAGAACCCGAAGTTCTCGAGGTTTTTGAAAAAAATCTCATAACCGGCTTAGATAAAAAGGACGTCGAGCGTGTTAAAGTGCTGACAGCACTGGCGATAGGTCAAATTGGCACAGATACCCTTAAAAAATTTCTACCGCAACTTCTAAAAGATGAATCAAAACCTGTCCGTATTGCTGCTGCCAAGGCCGTTTTACAATGTTCAACTCGGAAAAATAACCGCTAAAAGCCAATTGTTAGCTAAGCAGGCCGTTGTCCATTGTCGATGTCCATTTTTATTTGGGCTATTTGGTAAAAATAGCTTGACCTCTACAGTGTCAAAACGTAAAATTATGGTAGAAAATCCCAACACAAAGGTTTAATTCTTTGCTTTGCGATGCGTTGGAGAAGTAAAATTACCGGACGTTCTATATGAGCGGAGCTTATTACATATTCAGACAAACGCTAATTAGTGAAAGGAGCTTATCTTGAGCGCGCTTACAAAGATTTTAATGGTTCTACTTACGATAGCCGCAATTTTTCTTTCCGGAATTGTAGTGACCTACATCGCCAACGCCGACAACTACAGACAGAAACATGACTCACTATACGTAAAGTACCAGAGTGAACAGCAGAAAAGAACAAATGCTGAGGAGCAATTAGGAAAAACAACAGAGCAAACAAATCGGCTTGAAAAAGAGCTAAATGATAAAATTGCTTCACTTAACATAAAAATTGAGCAGCTACAAGGTGATCTCGACAAGGCCGAAAGAGAAAAAGCACAACTGCTTCAGAGAGTAGATGGATTTGCTGCCGAAGTGGCGACCTTCACAAAAACCAACGAAAACCAGAGATCGTTATTAGAGGAAACCATCAAAACATGGAAAGGTGTCGAAGCCAATCTAATCAGAGAGCAGAGCCAGCACAAAGAAACCGCGAGGCTTCTTCTTGAAAAACTAGCAATAATAACAACGCTGGAGGAAAAAAATAAACGCCTGCTCGAAGAAAACGCCGCTTTGCAAACTAAGTTAGACCAGTCCCTGCGTCAATATGGCAAGGTCCTTGCTCCGCCTTCTCCGGTTACACCGATAAGAGAAAAAGCTCAGCCTGTTCAGGCTCCACTTCCAACCAGAGAGATTGGCTTGAAAGGACGGATAGCCAATGTGGATATAAAAAACAAAATGGCTGAAATTTCCATAGGAAAAGCACACGGCGTCCAAGAAAACATGAGATTCCATGTAACTCGCGGTGACCAGTTTATTTGTGATATTGTAATTTTAGACGTTGAGCCTGAAAAAGCTGTTGGTCGGCTGGAACTTGTACAGTATGAGCCGCAACCCGGTGATAATATAAATACCAATTTATAGCAATTTATTTTTAATATACTACACACTATCTTCTGTGAGGTTATAATATGAGTCCTAATGGGCAAGCTCGCAGCAGAAAAGTATACGTACCCAGCAATATCTATACGGCTATTCTTGCGATAGCATTTTTCATCGTTCTTGCTGCAGCAGCATTTGTTGCCTATACGTGCTATTCTCAATATGGTACAATTTTCACAATACCATAAGTTAATTGACTATTGACGAAACAGTTCTCTATAATATAAAAGTATGTAGTTAGCCCTGTCGGAAAATCCAGCTTGTTCGGATGAATTACACACGATAGAATCAGGTTGTCTAACAGGAATTAAAAACCTTAGAAAGGAGTCTAACGTGTTACTGGACACATTCCTGGGATGGTTCAGTATGGATATGGGTATTGACCTGGGCACCTGTACTACCTTGGTTT